>JALUZN010000505.1 GCA_027011835.1 Draconibacterium sp.
TTTGGCTAGCCAATTTCATCAAAGATAATCTCACTTCTGAAATAATTCAATCTATAACTCATCATAAACTTTTTTTGGATGCATATATGGGGTGTTTTGTTTCCTAATTGGTATAATTGCAAAAAGGAAGCCCGGTAAAGAGAAAATTCCTGAGCGGGAGAATTAAAGTTGATTTCTAATGATGATTCATAAATTCTTTGTACTTTCATAACCAGGATATTTATGAACATCCCTTTTAAGTTGCTGGGTAGTAACGTTTTTTAAAACTCCAAACTATTTAAGGCAATAGTTTCAAGAATACTTTTTCTGCGGTCTTTAGAAATCAAGACTTCGGCTTTATTTTTTCCCACCGCCAGATTCAATATGTTTCGGTGGCAACTTTTTACATAGTTAATATTAACGAGATATTTTTTATGTACACGGTTAAAAATCTGTGCATCTAACTTACTCTCAAATTTCCCGATATTTTGAGTTGACACCAGTTTAACTATCTCAGATTCAGTAGTATAATAAATAGATGTGTAAGTGCCCGATGCTTCGAGATAAATAATATCCATGGGAGCTATAAAATGAATAATCCCTTCGGAGCTAATCATTATTTTGCCGGCTTTTGTGGCTTCGTAATGTTGCTTGATTTGGGGTAATTTATCTTTCCCAATCATTATTAACATACTTCTCTCAACTGCTTTTACAAGCTCCTCTTTTAGAATGGGTTTCAGAAGGTATTTAATTGAATCGACCTCCGATGCTTCTTTCCGGTATGTATCGAATGCTGTGGTGAAAATTATATGAGTTTCAGTAAAATCGAGATCTTCCAGAAGTCTGAATGCATTGTAATTATCGTTGTATTCAATGTCGAGAAACAGGAGGTTGTAATTTAATTGTGGCAGCATTTTTATTGCCTCTTTCCCCGACCGGAAACTTGCAATTACATTTACCTGTGGGCAATTATCGCGAAGTAACTTTGTAAGATGCTCTTCGGCAACCGGCAAATCTTCAATTATTACAGCATTAATTCCTTTCATTAGGTTTTAATTTTAAGCGGAATGTTTATTAAAACTTTTGTTCCCTGTACAAGTTTAATAATTTGCACTTTGTTTTTACTGTTTTTCTCTAACAATTGTATTCTCTCGTTTGTTAATTTTGTTCCCAGTCCTGTTCCTTTTCGTTCACTGTTTCCAAGCCCGATTCCATTGTCGCATACTGTTACAATCAATCGGTTATCCTCGTTTTTTACCTCAATTTCAATATTCCCTTTTCTGTTTTTCAACTGCGAAACACCGTGTAAAATCGCATTCTCGACATAAGGCTGAATCAGCATTGGCGGAATTAGCACACTATTTACATCTACCAACAATTTATTATTAATTGCATAATTAATGTTTTGCCCGTTTGCATGGCTATGAAACTGAATAAAACTTTCAACAATTTTCAACTCTTCGGCAAGTGTAATTTCATCTTTGCTAACATTATTCAAAACTAGTCGTAACATTTTAGAAAACGACGATAAAAAGTTTTGTGCTTCGTTACTGCGTCCTAAATTTATAAGTCCGTTAATATTGTTTAGTGCATTGTAAATTAGGTGCGGGTTCATTTGTGCTTTCAACGCTTCACTTCGCAGTTGCACAATTCTTTTCTTTATCAACTCTTTTTTTCGCACCCTTCGGCTAAAAAATATTACAACAAAAATAACGAACAGAATTAAGAACACTACTACTATCATCAAAAACCACAGCGTCATCCAAAAAGGTTTTCCAATCTGAAACTTAACAGTAACCGTTTCCGACATGGATTTACTTATTCCGGGATCGGCTTTTACCATAAACTCGTATTTGCCGGGTTTCAGATTATAATACGAAATTTCATTGTTTCCCGTCGCTTCCGACCAATCGGAATGCAATCCTTTTAAACGGTAGTAATACCTGATGCTTGCAATGTTGGCAAACGAAATCGCATCGGTTTTAAAACGAAAATTATTACTATAATATTTAAATTGATTTACCGTATCAATATCAATTACCTGCCAATTAATATAATCTTTCGAAATTTCTGTTTTTACAAATAAATTAGGAGGATTAATTACTTTGTTAAAGAGTTTATTCGGATTGAACCGACATACTAAATCGCTGGTTGGTAACCAAACAAATCCTTCCGAGTCGGTAAAAAATCCATTCTGTCCACACTCTACTCCTGTAAATCCACTGTGCTGGTCGAATAACAACATTTCGAAAGTGCCACTACTGTAATAATCATTTAAGTTAACAACATACAACCCTTTTAAACCGCCAAGCAGCAGATAGTTTGGTTCGACAAAAAGTATCGAATAAAAGGCTTCATCCGGCTCTACCAAAATGTCGAGTAACGAATCGCCTGTAAATAAATTTATACTCTCGATACCGCCAATCCAGATATTGTTTTTATCGTCTTTGGTACAACAATACCTTTGTTTTTTATCAAAATGAAGAATCGAATCGTTGTCGATAATTGAAATACCATCTTTTCCCAAAACCAAAGTTCTGTCGTATTTATCTATCTCTACATTCAACACACTTGAAACACCGAGGCTGTCTCGCGGAAAATATTCAATACTTCCATCTGGGTTTTTCCTGAAAAGACCGGGCACACCTCCACAAAAAAGAGTTCCATCGGCAAGAGTTTTGGTAATTTGATATGGTCTGTTTATTAATCCATCAACCACCGAAAAACTACTGCCATCGTATTTTATTACATTGCACTCGGTGGGAAAATAAAGATTGGAATTAGACTTACTCGCACCCATATAATATCTGTATTTCATATAAGGTGCAGTATATTTTAAATCCGATTTAAGTTTGCTGTTTATAAGGTTTGTATAATCGGTCGTTTTGTTTCCATCCCATTTCCATATTCCATTTTGGTACGATGCAAACCACATATTATGTTTATTGTCTTCAATTACCGACCACACCCAATCTTTGTTTCCCTTCCCAAACGTATAGTTGGTAAAATTTAGTTGAAAGAAATTATACAACCCCTCTTCGGTTGCTACCCAAAGATTATTTTCGTTATCGAATAAGATATCACGAATAAATGTCACATCTCGCTTTATGGGTACCAGTTTGTCTTTGTAGTAATATAAATCTTTGTCCGTTTTTATTATGAATGCGTCTTTGTCGGGAGTTAATATGGCTTTAAAATATCTGTTTTCGAGATTTGTTTTTACAACCAATTTAAATACACTACCATCTAATTTATAAATATTATTATTACCAGAAAACCCATACAGCAAACCTCTCATATGTTTAACCTGAATAATATTCCCGGGATTTTTATAAGCTCTCACTATTTTACCACTGCTTAAATTGCTAACGTAAATAGAGTCAGAATTGGTTTGCCAAATTAGGTTGTTATCTTTCTTATCGAGATAAATAATATCGCCTAACTTTTCGTTGTACTTCGCAACAAACATCGAATCGAGGTTCGTATAATCCAATATTTTCGGATCATTCTCACCATTAACCAACAAATATTTCTCATTGGAGCTATATATACAATCACTGTATTGTATTTGCAGATTTTCAGGACATTTATATTGAATAAATTTATTCCCCTCGAGTTTACTAATTTTGTGCTTACTAAAAAGTAAAAGGTTCCCATCGGAATCTTCTCCAAACGAAATAAAATAATAACCGTTTAGCCCAATCTTGCTTTGGGAATAGTTTTTAAAATTCCGACCATCGAATCTGCTAACACCAACTTTTGTTACACACCAAAGAAATCCCTTTGTGTCTTGGTAAAGCGACATAACCTGCATTTGTGCCAAGCCATCGTGAATTGTATAACGTTTAAAAGTATGCTCAATATTTACCTCCTGCGCTTTAGATTGAATATGTGAAAATATTCCCCAAAAAAACAACAAAACAAAGACATAAAATTTATTACCGGTAATCACCCACTTCATCTGTATTGTATAAAATTGAATCAATAACAAATATATCAAAAAAACCTTCAAACAAACGGGGAAGATTTGTGTCCTGTTCGGTCTGTTTTTCCACACCAGGTAAGCTAAAAACAGAAAACCGGTTCTCTTTTTATAAATTTAATAGTTAAAGCCAAAAGCAGTTCAATATTTGCAACCACAAGACTAAAGTCTGATGTAATATTAAAATCCGCCCCTTAAAAGAGACGGCAAAGAATATTCCTGCCCTCCTGTTCGTTGGTTCAAAATCGGTTTAACTGGCTTAGAATCGGGTACGTTAAATGGTTTAAAAAAGTGTTTTCTTTTTGCCAAAACCAGTGTATTTTTATACCAATTAGTTTTTAACAATAGTTCGTTATGTTTTTATATTGTGCTGATAATCAGTAAAATATCTAAATGTCTGCCGTTGTGTTAAGTAGTTAATATACAGTAGCTTATTTCTTGCCTTGTGTTTCTGGTAGGCTCCGAAGGAACTCCTACGGAGTCTCTGAGAGATTCCTTCGGAATAAAAATCTAACGATCTATTGTTTTTTAAACCTGTGGAGTATACAATCTTTTCGGGACTTTACAAGACATAAGGAATAGTAGGATTTTTATAAAAGGAATCCTAAGGGAGTTTTACGACCCTTAGGTTTTGCACAAACATAAAATTTAATTTTAAACACATTTATTATGAAAAACTTTACAACAAAAGCAATTTTAATTTTTTTGGTTATTGCAGCATTTTCGTTTAACCAAACAGTAAATGCACAAAAACTTACAGCATTGGTAAGCAACGGAGTTACTACTATGTTTGGCGGTGCAAGCCAGTTTACCCATGCATACAATGCAGCTATCACCGGCGACACAATTTATCTGCCGGGCGGGCCAATTGCCCCTGTTACAATAGATAAAAGTATTGCAATTTATGGCGCAGCTTATCATCCCGACTCTACGCAGGCAACATCTAAAACATACATAACATCAAGTTTGTATTTCTCAGGGAATGCGGATAGTGCTTCTATAACAGGGGTAGAGGTTAATGGTAATATTGGCACTAATTACAACCATAAAGTTGATTACCTCGTAATTTCGAGATGCAATGTAAAGGGTATTAGTTTTCAAGGAAATGCCACTACACCTTGCGAGCATGTTACCGTAAAAGAGTGTGTTATAAGAGGAGGTGTGAATTTAGCAAATGCCACTTATAGCAATATCTCCAATAATATTGTGGAAGAGCAGTTATCATCCGGTAGTAATAATGCTATTTATAAT
>JALUZN010000506.1 GCA_027011835.1 Draconibacterium sp.
AACCAGTACACTTTTTCTTTCATCGCTGCGGTTTAGCAGGCAGATTGCCCGTTCGTCGCCTGATAAATCTTTTATCCAGATTTCGTAATCACTATTTTCGCGGTAACAATATCCCTGTTTTCCCAGTTTGTCCTGGTCGAGTGCAATGACTTCCTTGTTGGTTAGAATTTCCCGGGTTTCGGGAGTCATATTTTGAATATCGTTTCCGGCCATTAACGGAGCTGCCAGCATACACCAAAGCGAAAAATGCGTTTTGTACTCTTCGGTTGTCATACCGCCATTTCCTACTTCCAGCATATCCGGGTCGTTCCAGTGCCCCGGTCCTGCATATTTCCCGAGTCCTTTTTGTTTATCGAAAATATCCATTAACGAGTTCCAGTGGTCTTTAATATCCCAGTAGGTTCGCCAAAGGTGCCCCACATTGTTTGCCCACTCCCAGGGTTTCTGAAACCCCCATTCGCAAATGCTGAAAACCACCGGGCGGCCGGAGGCAAAAAGCGCATCGCGCATTGTTGTGTAGGCGTAAATCGAGTGTTCCTGCGTTGAAGCGGTACATTTTGCATCTTCGCCGGTTGCATAGCACCAGTCGTATTTTAGATAATCCACTCCCCATTTTGCATAGGTTCTTGCATCCTGAAATTCGTGCCCTCTACTGCCCGGACGTCCCTGACAAGTGTATATTCCGGCACACGAATAAATACCGAATTTCAACCCTTTTGAATGAATGTAATCGGCAAGAAATTTCATTCCATGTGGAAACCGTTCCGGGTCAACAATTATTTCACCGTCGTTGTTGCGGCCAATCTGCCAGCAATCGTCTATTACAACGTATTCGTAACCGGCATCTTTCATTCCGCTGTTCACCATTTCGTCGGCAATTCCCATTATCAGGGTTTCGCTAACATCGCACCCAAATTTGTTCCAGCTGTTCCATCCCATAGGCGGAGTTTGGGCTAAATCATCAAATTTTTGCGCCGACAAATTTGAAAAATAAAAAAAAGCTACAATTAGTAAAAAAATATTCTTTATCATTTTTTATTGAATAGCTGGTTTAGTTCATTTTAGTATGTATTGTGCAGTGTGTCTCCTATCTAGAGAAAAACCTGTTGTATTCATATTTTTGAAACGCGAGCATAAAAACACAAATTGTTAGATTGACAATAAATTGCAAATAGTTGCATTAGATTTAGTTTCGTATTTTATAAGATGCAAATATATAATAAATCATTTGACTTGATTAATTTGTTTTTCAATGTATATTTGTGTTACCGTAGATAATTGAGTGTAAAACCTGATTCCTGCCTATTTTGCAATTAAAATTAAAACTAAAATGAATCTTTTAAAAACGCTATTCTTTGCAGCTTCTGTTTTGCTGTTTATTACAAGTTGTCAGAAACAAAAAAAAGTAATTGAGCGGCCTAATATTCTTTATATTATGTCCGACGATCACTCGTATCAAACCATTAGTGCTTACTCCGATAAATTAATGAAAACACCCAATATCGACAGAATTGCCGATCAGGGGATTTTGTTTGAAAACAGTTTTGTGGGGAACTCTATTTGTGCTCCCAGCAGGGCTACTTTGTTAACCGGAAAACATACACATAAAAATGGCCAAATTGATAACAGTGTTACTTTCGACAGTGGACAGGTAACTTTTCCGAGGCTTTTAAAAGCAGCAGGCTACCAAACTGCAATAATTGGGAAATGGCATTTGCGTAGCAATCCAACCGGATTCGATTATTGGAATATTGTTCCGGGGCAGGGGCAGTATTACAATCCCGACTTTATTGAAATGGGAAAGAAAACCCGGCACGAAGGATATGTAACCGATATTACAACCGACATTGCGCTGAAATGGTTAGACGGGCGCGACAAAAATAAACCCTTCTGTTTATTGCTTCACAACAAAGCACCACATCGTACGTGGGAACCCGATACGCTTTATCTCGACGAGTTTAAAGACAAAGTTTTTCCTGTTCCTGAAAACTTTTTCGACACTTACGAAGGCCGGCAAGCAGCTGCCGAACAGAAATTAAGTATCAGAAAAAAAGATATGGATATTAATTACGACCTTAAATTAAACGTTAAAGGCCGTTTTGGAGAAGTAGACCATACCAAACGTATGAACGAAAAGCAGCGAGAACGATGGAATAGACATTATCTTCCGATAACAAAAGATTTTTTAGAAAAACACTACACCGGCGATGCATTAGACCTATGGAAATATCAACGATACATGCGCGATTATTGTGCCTGCATTCGCTCGGTCGACAAAAATGTTGGTCGTGTTTTAGACTATCTCGACAAAAACGGATTAACCGACAATACCCTTATTGTTTACACCTCCGACCAAGGTTTTTATATGGGCGAACACGGTTGGTTCGACAAGCGCTTTATGTACGAAGAGTCGTTCAGAACACCTCTGCTAATGCGCCTTCCTAAAGGTTATACAAGAAGAGGAAAAGTAAATGAACTGGTGCAGAATATCGATTATGCTCCAACTTTTCTCGACATTGCCGGAGTTGAAATTCCAAAAGAGATGCAGGGAGTTTCGCTAAAACCTCTATTCAATAAAAATGAAAATGTTAAATGGCGCGATGCACTCTATTATCATTACTACGAATTTCCGAATGAACATGCAGTAAAACGACACTATGGAATTCGAACCGACCGGTATAAATTAATTCACTTTTATTATGATATTGATGTTTGGGAGATGTATGATTTAAAGAAAGACCCACATGAAATGAATAATATATTCGGCAATACGGAATACGCTGCTGTACAGAAAAAGCTCGAAAAGAGACTTCAAGAGTTACGAGATTATTATCAGGATGATACAGAATAAAATAGAAATTTTAAATAGTTAAATTATGAAGGAAATAGTTGGTTTTGTTGTTATTGCACTACTATTTATGGCTTGTGGCGAAAAACAATACGAGGTAAAAGAGTATAACAAGGGAATTCATATTGTTCCGCTTCCTGCGTTAATAACCCAGCAAGAGGGAGTTTTTAAACTGAATAAAAAAACAACACTAAATGTAAAAGGTACAGATGCCGAAAGTGTTGCCGATTTTTTCAAAAAGAAAATTTTAAACTCAACCGGATTCGATTTGGATTTTGATGAGTCGGCCACTAAAAATACCATTACAATGGTTGTTGATGCTGCCAGTGGAATTGCTGACGAAGGATATCGACTGCTTATTACTCCTGACGAAATATCTATTCTTGCAGCAACAGGGCACGGACTATTTTACGGCATGCAGTCGCTTTTGCAATTGCTTCCTGCCGAAATTGAGAGCGGGGAGAAGGTTTCGCAGATAAACTGGAATATTCCGTGCGTGTCGATAGAAGATTTGCCGCGTTTTAAGTGGCGGGGTATGCATCTCGATGTTTGTCGTCATTTTTACTCTGTCGACTTTATTAAAAAGCAACTCGACGTTATGGCCATGTATAAATTAAACATGTTGCATTTGCATTTAACCGAAGATCAGGGGTGGCGAATTGAGATTAAAAAATATCCGAAACTTACCGAAATTGGCTCGAAACGAGTTGACGAAGGAAAAGAGCATGGCGGTTTTTACACGCAGGAGCAGATAAAAGATATTGTTGCCTATGCAGCCGAAAGACATATCGACGTTGTTCCCGAAATTGAACTTCCGGGCCACGCACTGGCTGCTTTAGCTGCATATCCCGAATATTCGTGTACAGGGGGCCCATTTAAAGTTCGTAATGTTTGGGGAGTTGAACCCGATATTTATTGCGCCGGAAAAGAAGAGACTTTCGAGTTTCTTGAAAATATAATAGATGAGGTTACAAAATTATTTCCTTCCCAATATTTTCATATTGGAGGCGACGAAGCACCAAAAAGCAGATGGAAAGAGTGTCCTCTGTGTCAGGCACGAATTAAGGCTGAAGGTTTAAAAGATGAACACGAATTGCAAAGTTATTTTGTTCAGCGTGTAGAAAAAATGTTGCTTGCCCGCGGGAAAAAAATGATTGGTTGGGACGAAATTCTTGAAGGAGGTTTGGCAGAATCGGCGCTGGTCATGTCGTGTCGTGGCGAGAAAGGCGGAATTGAAGCTGCCACACAAGGACACGATGTAATTATGACTCCCGGAAACTGGGTTTATCTCGACCACTATCAGGGAAGCTCGAAAGTTGAACCGGTCGCCATTGGCGGCTATACAACGCTCGAAGAGTCGTATGGATACGAACCCGTTCCTAAAGAACTCGATAAAGAGAATGCAAAACATATTTTAGGAACGCAGGGAAATGTGTGGACAGAATATATGTACACGCCTGAATTGCTTGAATACCGTGTATATCCGCGTATTATTGCTTTGGCTGAAGTGGGTTGGACGCAACCTGAAAAGAAAGATTTTAACGGGTTTTTAAGCAGAATGAATAACCAGTTTGTGCGGTTAGATTTGCATAACATTAACTACCATATTCCGCAACCCGAAGGCCCCATTAATACCATTGCCATTGCCGATAAAGGAACAACGCTGGAGTTTACAACAACCCGCCCAATCGATATGTATTATACACTCGATGGTACTGTGCCAACACTTCAGTCTCAAAAATATTCGGCTCCGTTTAAAGTCGATAAATCGACTACTCTCAAAATTAGAACTGCGCTTGTTTCAGGGAAAATGGGTGCTGTTCGAATCATTTCGGTTGTAAAACAAAATCCGATTGAAGCTGTAAAAGTTGATGCTAAAAACAGTGGACTGAAACTTAAAATTGCTGATGGTGAGTTTTATTCGGTAAAAGAAATTGCAGGAATTAAAGAGTGGGAAGAGAAAATTGCAAAAGAGTATACTCCAACAAATCGAATGTTCGACTATCATCATCCAAGTGTGGGTATTTTCGAAGGTTATATAAATATTCCTGAGGATGGAATTTATCAGTTTTCTTCGAATATGGA
Organism: Draconibacterium sp.; assembly: GCA_027011835.1. Taxonomy (GTDB): domain Bacteria; phylum Bacteroidota; class Bacteroidia; order Bacteroidales; family Prolixibacteraceae; genus Draconibacterium. Next base: position 4,934 of record JALUZN010000506.1, read on the forward strand.
CGAGTTATACGTAGGAGGTGTTTTGCTAATTAGTAACGACGGAGAGGTGAAACGGTTCTCGCGTAACGATGCATCGATAGTTTTAAAGAAAGGATTGCAACCTGTTAAAATGGTTTTCCTAAATAATGTACTTGGAGGCTGGCCGGCAATTTGGAATGGTATTCGAATAGAATATAAAAACGTAAACGATGAAAAATTTACAGAGTTACGACCTGAAAATTTTGTTTACTAATTGCACCAATATTTGTTTTTTTAAAAAGCTCATCTTCA
>JALUZN010000507.1 GCA_027011835.1 Draconibacterium sp.
ACTCATCCAAAAATACATCAATGGATATATCACTAAATTTTACTTCTGTAATCTCGAAATACCTGAACAAATCTTCTGGAAGAAGGGCTTCAACTAAGGCTTTATATTGATTGTGTTGCAATGTCATTTTATTTTAAAATAATTAAACCGCAAAGATGAAATTATTTTTTAATCCACCTACTTTTCAAGGTGATCCATTTTAAACTTTTTTGAAAACCGGAGCACAAACGCTTCTGCTGAATCTTTTAATGCCAAACTCAAGGCATTCAGAGCTACTCTAAGAGGTGTGTCTGATGTTAAATTTTTCTTGTTTAGGGTAGCAAAAATTTATGCATGAAAAATTTAATCCACCATAAATTCAAGGTGAGCCCATAAATTCAAGGTGAGCCAAGAAGACGAAGAAAAATAAAAAATAAAAAGGAGTTCCGAATTATTATCGAAACTCCCTTAAATTATGTTGACCCATCAGGGCTCGAACCTGAACTCTTCTGGACCAAAACCAGACGTGTTGCCAATTACACCATGGGTCAATCATTAATGTCTTTTTTCTAAAGACGGTGCAAAAATAGAAATTTTTTTAATACTGAAACACTCAAATCAAATTTTTTCATTGGCATGCAATTTAATTGTTAATTCAGTTTGCTCAGGTTCTGTTTAAAAAGCTGTAAAACAGAGAGTATACACAGATTTTCATTGTAGTTAATTATTTTGAAATATATTTTAAATAAGGTAAAACGCATTCGCTTATAAAACCTTATATTTGCGCTGTTCTTAATAATCAATCATGCAAAAAACGAAATTAATTAACAATATCCTGGGGTGGGCAGTTTTTTTTATTGCTGCTGTAACTTTTATTTTAACACTCGAGCCAACAGCAAGTTGGTGGGATTGCAGCGAGTTTATTACAAGTGCATATAAATTTGAGGTGGGACATCCGCCGGGTGCACCTTTACAAATGATTTTGGGACGTATATTTACGCTTTTCGCTCCCGACGCATCGAAGGCAGCATTTATGGTTAATCTGATGTCGGCATTGGCAAGTGCTGCCACAATAATGTTGCTTTACTGGAGTATTGTTCACTTGGCTCGCAAACTTTTTCCTGCTGAAAAATTAACAAAAGGAGAACAAATTGCCATTTGGGGAAGTGGTTTAGTTGGTGCATTGGCATTTGCTTTTACCGATTCGTTTTGGTTCTCGGCTGTTGAAGGAGAAGTTTATGCCCTCTCGTCGTTTTTTACGGCAGCCGTTTTTTGGGCTATTCTGAAATGGGAAAATGTGGCCGACCAAAAATATGCAAACCGCTGGATAATATTAATTGCCTACCTGGTAGGATTATCAACCGGTGTTCACTTATTAAATCTTTTGGCCATTCCTGCAATTGGAATGGTATATTATTTTCGAAAATATACATTTTCGTGGAAAGGAGCGGCGATTGCATTGGGCGTTTCAATCCTTATTTTGGCAGGAATTCAGTACGTAATTATTCCGGGAGTTGCCCGTGCAGCTTTTGTTTTCGACAGGTTGTTTGTAAATGGATTTGGACTGCCATTTAATTCGGGTATTTTATTTATGGTTGTTGCTATTATTGCCGCACTGGTTTGGGCCGTACTATATACAACAAAGAAGAACCTCCCGGTTTGGAACCTTGCGGTAACCGTTGTTATTGCCATTCTTATCGGATATTCTTCGTTTGCAATAATAATAATTCGTGCATCGGCAAATCCGCCAATGAACCAAAATCACCCCGACAATGCATTTGCACTGCTGCGTTATTTAAATCGCGAGCAGTATGGCGACCGCCCTTTGGTTTATGGCCCGTATTACAATGCACCGGCCATTGCAAGTGTTGGCGAGAAACCTCAATACAACGAAGTTGACGGGAAATATAAAGTTACAGGAACATTGGCGGGAGGAACAAAATACGACCCGAAATTAGAAACAATCTTCCCTAGAATGTATAGCAGTCAGCCCAACCATATTAAGGCGTACAAAGAGTGGGGAAAAGTAAAAGGAACTCCTGTGAGAATTCGCGATAGAGGGAAAGTGAAAACCGTTTATAAACCCACCTTTATCGAAAATATGCGCTTCTTCTTTACGTATCAGGTTGGATACATGTATATGCGCTATTTTATGTGGAACTTTGTGGGGCGGCAAAACGATATTCAGGGAAGCGGTGGTTTTGCATACGGGAACTGGATTAGCGGGATTAAGTTTTTAGACGAAGCCAAAACGGGGCCCACCAAAAATATGCCCGAGTTTATGAAAAACGACCCGTCGCGAAATGAGTATTATTTCTTACCACTGTTGTTTGGTTTAATTGGAATGTTTTATCAATATTCAAAAGGCAAAAAAGGGAAAGAGAGTTTTTCGGTAACCATGTTGCTTTTTATATTTACCGGAATTGCAATCGTTGTCTATCTGAATCAATATCCATTTCAACCGCGTGAGCGCGATTATGCTTATGCCGGTTCGTTTTATGCATTTGCAATTTGGATTGGATTGGCTGTTCCTGCTCTCTATTCATTAACAAAAAAAGTACTAAATGGTGCTGTTGGCGCAACTGTAGTAACACTTATTTCGCTTGTACTTGTTCCCGGAATTCTTGCTTCGGAGAACTGGGACGACCACGACCGGTCAGGACGATACATGACCCGTGATTTTGCAAAAAACTACCTCGAATCGTGTGCTCCCAATGCGCTACTTTTTACTTATGGCGATAACGACACATTCCCTCTTTGGTATGTTCAGGAAGTAGAAGGCGTGCGCCCCGATGTTCGGATTATTAATCTTAGTTATTTGGGGATGGACTGGTATATTCGCCAACAAACAATGGCTACAAACAAGTCTGCACCTGTGCCATTTTCGTTTAAACCTGCACAATATTATATGGGAAACCGCGATGTTGTTTTGTTTCAGCAACGTATTAAAGGGGCAATTGAATTAAGCGAAGCAATGAAATTTCTGGGAAGCGACGATGCACGGACAAAAGTACAAGTTACATCGGGCGATATGATTGATTTTTTACCTTCTCGCAACTTTAAAATCACAGTCGATAAACAAAAAGTGCTTGAATCGGGAACGGTAAAACCCAAAGATGCCAATTTAATTGTTGATGAGATACAATTCAGAATAGGAAAAAATTTAATGACAAAAGGTGAAATGGCAATATTAAATATGGTTGCTGCAAATAATTGGGAACGACCTATTTACATCGACCACAGTTTGTTGCACACCGGAAGTATTCCTTTTACCGATTATTTGCAATTCGAAGGGCTTGCTTACCGGCTTGTACCCATAAAAACAAAACGCCGGGGAATTGAAACCGGCCGTGTTGACGTAGATATTTTGTACGATCATGTGATGAATAAATTTGTGTGGGGAAATGTAAACGACCCCGATATTTATCTCGACGAGTACAACCGGAAAGAGCTGAAAATTATTCAGGTTCGCTATATGTTTGCAAGGCTTGCACAAGGCTTATTAGATAAAAATGAGAAGCAAAAAGCCATTGAAGTAATTGATAAAATGCTTGAACTATTTCCCGACGAGAAAATTCCATTAACCTACGATTCGTTTCCGGCAGCCGAAATTTATTACCGTGCAGGTGCCACAGAAAAAGCAAATGAGTTGGTGCGCACACTGGCCAAAAACGGTTTCGATATGTTAAAATACTACATTTCGCTCCCCGATAAGTTTGCCCGGTTGGTACAAACCGACCAGAGCAGGGAAATGTCGAATATTCAGAATTTGTTAACGCTTACAAGAGGGTTTAAACAGACTGAAATTAATAAAGAAATTGATGACGAATTAAAAGGATTAATTTCAAGCCTTCAAAACGAAATTAAAAAATAAAAAAGAACAGTAATAAAAGAAAAAGGAGCTGCTCAAAAATAGAGTATCTCCTTTTTTTTATTGAATTTCGGCACGTAACTTTTGTGCAAGTTTTCTGCCACGCGATAAAATGCCTGCTGTTGAATGGTATTCCATTTCGTGTTCAATTGTTGCCAGTATTTCGGGTTTCAAATCTGGTTCGTTTTCCGAAATGTTATATAAAATCTGCATGGCATTTACACGCACTGCAATGGGCTCTTTTGACGATGTAAAAATATTCATGCAATAATTGAGTAGAAAAGAGTCGTGCTTTTTTTCGGGTTTATTTAAGCTAATAAGCTTTAAGAAATGCCGTTTTTTGCCATCGTTTTTCTCGTTGTGCAGTTGTAGAATCATTTCGTTTAAATAAGGAACGAGCAGATCGGGATTTATGTCGTGAATTAAATCGACAATATACGCTGCCCGCCAGCTTTTCTTCTCGTTGCTGTAGAGAGCAATTTTTATTAAAATATCGAAATCAGCCTGATGTTCGCTAATCTCTTTTGCTAACAACGAAATGTTTTCCCACGAATCGATTAATTCAAATATCTGTTTCTCGGTCATTGCAGTTTTGTTATCTGTCTTTCAATAAAAATATAAATTTATATAAAGATACATTCAAACAACGAGACTTTCTTGTATTAACCCGAAATATAAATTACTTTCAACCACTCAAAATTCAGCATTAAATGAAACGGTTTTATACATTTATAACATCAATGCCTTTTATGGCATTTCTCTTTCTCGTACTTGCATTTTCTATGGCAATTGCCTCGCTTATCGAAAGCAGTTATGGTGCGCCAACAGCACGCGCATTGGTCTATAACACGCATTGGTTCGAGTTTTTATGGGCGTTGTTATCGCTAAATCTTATAAACAATCTTATAAAATACAAGCTGTTTTCGAAACGTAAGTTTACGCTTGGAATTTTTCATGTTTCGTTTTTGGTTATGATTTTGGGTGCAGCGGTAACACGTTATTTTAGTTACGAAGGGATTATGCACATTCGCGAGCATCAGAGCTCATCTTCAATTCTTTCGTCCGACACCTATTTTTTAGCCGAATACGGAAACCTGCAGCAAAAAACAAAAGTTCGTTTTTCGGAATTTTCACCCGGGCAGTTCCGTACAACGTTTACTACAAACAATGGCGATATAAAAGTAAAATCGGTTGGTTATATTGCCAATGCCGAACAGAGAATTATTGCTTCGGAAAACGGTGAAGCAGCGGTCGATTTTGTTATCTCTATGCCGGGGGGTGGCGGAATGCAATCGGATGTACTAAAGCCGGGAGACAGAATTAACTACCAGGG
>JALUZN010000508.1 GCA_027011835.1 Draconibacterium sp.
TAAAAAATTGCAAAAGATAAATTCAGATATTCAACAAATAAATCATTTAACTATGCTTTTGAAAAGTAAGAGTACGATTTTTAATAGCACACCGGGTAGTTGCAGATTGCTTCGCCTTCGTTCCTCGTCTCGCAATGACGGGTTGCATTGTATCGTCATTATCCTTTGCCGTTGGCTTCAGCCAACGGAATATAGAATTAAAAAACCAAAGGATAATTTTATAATGCAGTGTCCATAAAAATTACAAAAATTCAACAAAGGTGTGCCTATGGCAGAATAACAATTTCAAATCTCTTTTTCCATCAACATTCATTTTTATGTTTTTGAATAACGAATTTCGAATGTTGAATTCCGAATTCCGATTTAAGAATCTGTCGCTGTTGAATTTTGAAAAATATTTGTAGCCCCGGGATTTATCCCGGGGATTGGAATGCGCGAAAAATTGGGCTCAACTTGTTTTTTAGAATATGGGCTGAAGCCCGATATTGTTGGGTTGTCTGTTTACCGTTGGATAAATCCAACGGCAAAGGATAATTTTATAAAACTTTAAGCAATTGCAGATTGCTTCGGCTTCGTTCGTTGTCTCGCAATGACGGGTTGCATTGTATCGTCATTGCGAGGAAGTATGACGAAGCAATCTGTTTTTACAAGCAGTTTTACCCATTTTAAAAGTGTTGTTCTCTATGATTCAAAACAACATTTACAGGATAATTGTTTTGTAAATAGGCAGCTATTTTTTCGGCGGCATAAACCGAACGGTGCTGCCCGCCGGTACAACCAAAACTAACCGACAGATTTGTAAACTCGCGTTCAAGGTAAACTTTTACCGACTGGTCGACCAATGTTTTTACAGCATTCAGGAAAACCCCAATTTCCGATTTTTGTTCCAGAAACTCCTGCACGGGCAAATCGCGCCCGGTAAGTTCTTTATACTCGGGGTAACGTCCGGGGTTATTTATGGCGCGACAATCGAAAACGTGGCCACCGCCATTTCCCGATGTATCAACCGGAATTCCTTTTTTATACGAAAAGCTGGTAACGGTTACCGTTAAATTCGACTTTTCGCGACCAATCTCTTTTAAAAACGGAGAGTGAATCAATTGTTCCAAAACATTTAAAAGCTCGGGTATCTCCACCGGTAAGTTTACATCTTTCAGCAGGTAATCAAGATTTTTCAATGCAAACGGAATACTTTTCAGAAAGTGTTCTTTCTTTTCGTAAAACCCACGAAATCCGTAGGCACCCATCGCCTGCATAATACGAATCAGAACAAACCCTTTAAAATAGGCGGTAAATTCGGCTTCGTTAACGGCAATGTATTTCTGCAACTCGTTTAAATAAAAATTAAAAAGTTGCGTGCGAATACTTTGCGGAATATCGGCTTTTCCATCGTACAGCAGCGATGCCAAATCGTATTGCAGTGCTCCCTGCCGGCCTCCCTGATAATCGATAAAAAAGACATTGTCATCTTTTAACATTACGTTGCGCGACTGAAAATCGCGATAAAGGAAAAAGTCGGAATCGGCGCTGAGCAGATAGTCGGTAAAAACCTGAAAATCGTCTTCGAGAGCTTGTTCGTCGAAATGGATTTTTGCCAGCTTTAAAAAGTAATATTTAAAGTAATTTAAGTCCCACATCATCGACTGCTTATCGAAAGCTGCCCGTGGATAGCAAACCGAATAGTCGAGCTCTTTTCCACCTCTGATTTGAATTCGCGGCAACTCTTTTAGCACCTTTTTATATTGTGCCACAATATTTTCCGAAAAGCCCTCTTTTTCGCGGGTATTACTTAAAAAGTCGAAAAGTGTAGTGTCGCCCAAATCTTCCTGCAAATACTTTGTTAAATCGGAGCTAACCGCAAAAACTTCGGGTACCGGCAGCCCAATTTTTTTAAAGTGGTTGGTAAACGACAAAAATGCTGTATTCTCTTTTACATCGGCATTTAATGCGCCAATTACCGAGCGATTTTTATTTTGTAACCGGCAATATTCGCGGTACGACCCGGAAGGAGGAAGTAGTTCAAACGTATCGACCTTTTCGTTAAATTGATTTTCGAAAAGTTCTATTATTTCGTTTTTTTCTGTTGTATTCAAATTAATGTTTTTAAAAAATTAAACGTACTTTTATTCTTGCAATTTCATATTATGAACAGAATAAAAACCAAAAGTATCTATTTTTTAAGACTCCTGCGAAATATATTTGTATTGATTGGAATTTTCTTTTCCATTTGTGTTTTACTGGCCCTGACTTCCGCACCATTTTGGGGGTATTACTGGTTGGGGACCAGCAAATCGGAGCTCAACGAAAAACCAACGACAATTGTTTTATTGGGCGGCGGCGGAATGCCAAGCCAGTCGGCTCTAATGCGGAGTTGGTATGTTGAAAAAGCCTCAAAATCGTTTCCCGATGCAAACATTATAGTAGCCATGCCCGGCGATTTAACCGATAGTTTAAGCACACCAGTTTTAATGAAAAAAGAGTTGGAAATTCGCGGCATCGATGCATCAAAAATAGGGTTCGAAAACGAAGGGACAAACACCCGCTCACAAGCACTAAACTGCCAGCGAATAATAAAAATGCAGTCGCCAATTTTATTGGTTACTTCGCCCGAGCACATGCGGCGTGCTGTGCTCTCTTTTCGCAAAGCAGGTTTCGAAAAAGTGAATGCCCTGCCCGCTTTCGAAAATGCAACCGAAGCCGATTTGTCGTTCGACGACGATAAGTTGGGCGGACGAAAAACAGTTGTCCCCGATGTTGGGAAAAGTATTAACATGCGCTACCAACTTTGGAACCACCTGAAATACGAAATTTTAATTGCCAGAGAAACCGCAGCATTGAGTTATTACCGCATACGAGGCTGGATTTAAAACAAATTATCTCTCAATAAACCAACAAGTTACTCCTTTATATACTTAGAAAAATGATTTCATTATCCATTGCCGCTCCAGCCAACGGATTTATTAAAAATGAGCAAATAAAATATTGACTTGACAATTATCCTTTGCCGTTGGCTAAAGCCAACGGATTTAAAGAATGCCAAAACCAATTGGGCTTCAGCCCTGAACAATTTGTTTCTAAAAAAATATAGTTTGATAGATTTAAGGGCTAAAGCCCAGTGATTGATTTGTATTTCTGTATCCGTCCCTTAAAAGGGACGGCAAAGGATATATCTACTCCAATTCCGCATTGAGTAGCAAAGAATATTTCTATAACATTATTATAAGACTCATGATTTAAAAATTACTAAATTAAAATGCGCTTTGCTCCAAATCAATCGTTTTTGGGGAAACTGCATCGCCCACTTTTACACCATGCTTTAGCTTGGTGGTGTGCAAGTTCCAGGCTTTTTTTGGCTTTAGCCATTATTTTTCTTTATTTCCAAGTTTAATGGCTAAAGCCAAAAGCTGTTCAATATTTGCAACCACCAGACTAAAGTCTGGTGTAATACTAAAATCCGTCCCTTAAAAGGGACGGCAAAGGATATTTACACAAGTCACGGTGTAAGTTGTAAATACTCTCCTACTCACATCTAAAAACATATTAATTTATCGCATTTACATACTCACAGTTTATAACCTTTTCAACAAAATCGAGAGGAAAATAGTAGTAATGATTCGAAGCTTCGAAACCAATTCGCGAATCGGCTTTGCTAAGCTGATACATCTGTTTGGCCAACTCAATTTCGCTAGTAACAATTGTTTTAATTGAATGAGTTGCAATTTTTATTTCCTTATCATTCAATTCACCCGAGAGCATTTTATCGCGCAACAGAATAAACTGTATTTGGTTTGCCACACTTTGAAAATGGTTCCACGCTGTTTTTGCAAAACGGTAATCTTCTACGGCATTCGCTTTTTGCGTTTCGGTTTCCGCAAGTTCAACAGCTCGTTTAAAATGTGGCAATCCGCTCTCCCACTTTTCAGCCAGTTTTGCAAACTGATTTTGAAGAGCATTGGGAGAATACGCACCGCACCAGCCACTTAAATCGTCGAAAGGGAAACCCAGCATTGTCGATTTCAATCCCGTTGGCGACACAAAAAACGGGTTGGAAGCCCCAAGTTGCAACGGAGGGAAATAGATATTTAATCCATAAGGGAATTCGGTAAAAGCGTTGCTAAACATTTCCCACGCGGCCAAAACTTCGGGAGTTGCTTTTTCGCCGTATCGTTTTTTGGCCACTTTTTGCAATGCCTGTGCAACCGTAAGTTCCGGGTTATCTTGTAAATATTTTGTCAATTCCATATTTGGCGAAGGATATCCTCCGAGCGACCAACTCAGCATTAATCCGTCGACATCCTGATTTTGAAGGTTTTTTATGTGCTGCCCAATAAGGTTCATTACCGGCAAATATGGAATTGCCGAAAGTTCCCAGGTATTGTTCACCTGTATTTTTGCAATGGTTTTCAGGTTACGTTTTCTGGCAAGTTTCCAAAGGCGTTCGGCGCGTGGGCCCGGGCCAACTACCGAAATAGAATACTCACCCACGGTTGTTTCAACACCTCCCCGGTGCACAGGTTTGCTCCATTCGCTAACACTCATGTGGTACACATTTTCGGGAAGAAGTTTAATAATATTGGCAGCCCATTTATTTTTTCCCCACGCCGAACCGTCGGGCCAGCCCCAGTCCCAAACAATTACTTTGGCTTTTGGATTACCTTCCCAAACCCCGTCGGCAATAATTTTATTTACCTCGGCAATTACTTCCTCAGGATTTCGTTTCGAACAACGTGGACATTCTCCTCCATTTTGGTGCGACCAACATGTGGTTAAATTCTCGGAACCCGAAATGGTAAAAACTCCACCCAACTCAGGAATCTTCGAAAAAATATTTTTTAACGACTCTTTTAACCATTGCTGAACCAGCGGAACACTGGTACACATACTGTACAGTCCGCGCTCTTCAACACCTTTTAATTCTTCGCGACCTTTAAAAAACGAAGGCGGCATTGCACGGGGTTCGTTCATATAAAGATAAATTTTAATCCCGTATTTCTGAGTTCGCCGAGCCAGTTCGCGCAAATTTTTCAGTCGTGTTTCGTGCCCCTCGCCAAGTTCAGGGAATATTTTGCTGGCCGTTAACTGGTGCAGTGTAACGTGAAGCCAAACTCCGTTTACACCCTGTTGTTGCAACCGTTGCAAAAGTCCTTCGGGAAACGGGTCGAGCTCGGGATGCAGC
>JALUZN010000509.1 GCA_027011835.1 Draconibacterium sp.
GGTTAGTATTTGAATCATTCACCTAAATGAATGAAAATATTTTAGATTTTTTAATCTTTTTAACATAAATAATAAAAATTTAAAAATACTAAAAGTTACGTTTGTATACAATTATTCAACGATTAACCGGAAAATGTCTGAGGCGTAATTAATTTTGCATGCCAAAATATGTTGTTTTACAGGTATCTATTAAAATAAAGCAGATGTAGCGTGATGACGTTAACCGATAAAAAACCCCATTTTTATGATCAAGCTAATTACTATTTTTTCTTTTTTAATTTTGAGCTTAAACCTTACGGCACAGAATTTTATTGTTAGTGGTTTTGTGAGAGATAAAGCCACTGGCGAAAGTTTAATCAATGCCAATATCTACGAAAAGAATTCGTTTCAGGGAACCATTAGTAACGAATATGGTTTTTTTAGTTTGTCGCTAAAAAAGCAGAAACATACCATTGTGGTGTCGTTTGTTGGTTACGATAAAAAAGAGTTCGAGATAAATCTTGTTTCCGACACTTCAATTAATGTTGAACTTAGTTTACAGTCGGAATTAAAAGAGGTAAACATTTACGGAAACGGAGGTTCGAAAATTAGTCGGACACAAATGAGTATGGTTGAAATACCAACGACCACTTTGAATAAAATTCCGGTTCTTTTAGGCGAGCCCGATGTTTTAAAAGTTATTCAGTTATTACCCGGAGTTCAGTCTGGATCGGAAGGAACAAGTGGAATTTATGTGCGAGGAGGAGGCCCCGATCAGAATCTGTTTTTGCTCGACGGAGTTCCTATATACAATGCAAATCACCTGTTTGGATTTTTCTCAGTTTTTAATCCCACGGCAGTAAAAACTGTAAAACTCTATAAAGGAGGATTTCCTGCCCGCTTTGGAGGGCGCCTCTCTTCGGTAGTCGATATTCGAATGAAAGAGGGAAATATGAAAGAGTTAAAAGGTGAGTTTTCCATCGGGTTAATTTCTTCGCGGTTTTCACTCGAAGGACCAATTAAAAAAGATAAAACATCGTTTATTATTTCAGGACGAAGAACATACATCGATATTTTAGCAGCTCCTGTAATTAAAGCGGTAAACAAACATACAGCCGGATATAAAACCACCGGAGGATACTTTTTTTACGACTTAAACGGGAAAATAAATCATAAATTTTCCGATAACAACCGACTCTATTTCTCCTCATATCTTGGGCTCGACAAAGCATATACAAAAGACGAAAGTTTTTATGTTGATGACCACATTCGTTTTAATACAAGCAACAAATCGGGGTTGAAATGGGGAAATATTACAAATGCACTTCGTTGGAATTACGTTTACAATCCGAAACTTTTTAGCAATGTTACGTTAACCCACAGCTATTATAACTTTAATGTTGGAGAGGAATCGATGATTGTAAATACAAAAAAGAACACAAAATCGGAAGATGTGTTCGAATACAATTCAGGAATAAGAGATTTTGCAGGGAAAATAGATTTCGATTATTTCCCCTCTCCCCGGCACTCTGTAAAGTTTGGGGTTGGCAATATCTATCATACTTTCAAACCGGGAGTAAATCATATAAAAAACACCAATGGAGAAGAGTTAAAAAACAAAACCGATACAACGTATGGCAACGCCAATATTAATGCCAACGAATTTAGTTTATATGCCGAAGATAATTTCGATTTGTCGACCCGGTTTAAGGTTAATTTTGGCCTCCATTTTTCGGCCTTTCATGTTCAGGGAGAAACATATACTTCTCTCGAACCACGTATTTCGATGCGTTTTTTAGGTTCCGAAAAATGGTCGTTAAAAGCTTCGTATGCAAAAATGAGTCAGTACATACATCTGCTCACAACCTCGACAATAAGTTTACCCACCGATTTATGGTTGCCGGTTACCAAAAAGGTAAAACCACAAACATCGCATCAGTTTGCAGTTGGTGGATTCTATAAACTCCCGAAAGGATTCGATTTGTCGGTTGAGTTGTTTTATAAAACAATGAGTAATTTAATGGAGTACAAAGAAGGGGCAGCTTTTACCGGAATAAGCAGCGGTTGGGAATCGAAAATTGAGACAGGAAATGGAGAAGCGTACGGCATAGAAGTTATGCTCGAAAAGAATATTGGAAAAACGACCGGCTGGATTGGATATACGTTGTCGAAATCGGACCGTACATTCGAAAATTTAAACTTTGGAAAAACGTTCCCGGCAAAATACGACCGGAGGCACGATATAAGCGTAGTGTTAACGCATAAGTTTAATAACCATGTTGACATTGGAGCAACCTGGGTTTATGGAACGGGAAATGCAACAACGCTGGCCTATCAAAAATACCCATCGGCAAATTTTACTTCCGGAAACGGGTGGTACGACAATACAATTGAGTATTATAATGGAAGGAACAACTACCGGATGCCGAGCTATCACCGGCTAGATGTTGGTGTTAATTTTCATAAACAAAAAAAGAGAGGAATTCGAACCTGGTCGTTTGGTTTTTATAACGCCTACAGCCGCCAAAACCCGTTTTATTTGTACTGGGGCTACGAATCGCAAGATGGGTACAACTCGCAAGGTTGGTATTATCAAGACTCGAAACCTGCATTAAAACAGGTGAGTTTATTTCCTGTAATTCCCTATTTCTCATACACCTTTAAATTTTAGTACAATGAAAACAGTGATGAAAAGCATATCGTTTATTTTTATTATTATGATTGCGTATTCGTGCGAAAAAACAATTCAGTTCAATGCACTTCAGATAAAACCAAAGATTGTTGTTAATGGCTTTGTAAGTCCACATCGGGGAATTTCTTTGAGAGTGGAGAAAAGCAGAAGCATTTTGGATCAAGATGATTATTTCGAAGCAATTAGCGATGCAAAAGTGCTTCTTTACGAGAATGATGTTTTGGTTAAGCAACTGGAATACAAAAGTGTTATCGATACATTCAGAAAGCAGCTTGACTATGATGTTGAGAAAAAGATACCTTTCGAAAACGGCCATTATTCCGATAATTCAGTTCAAATTAAACCCGGGGCTACGTATAAACTTGAAATCTCGAAAGAGGGATTCGACCCGGTGTGGTGCGAAACAACTGTTCCGGAACCAGTTGATATTTCAGACTTTACCATCGATTATAAAGAGGGGATAAAACAAGAGTATGGCCCAAAATATATAATTGATATGAAGTTGAAAATAAAAGATATTGCTGCCGACGAAAACTTCTATAGTTTAAATGTTTATGTTCAATATGGCATCGAGCTTGGCTATTTACGCTTGCCGGGTTATGGGTACGATTATGGTGGTTACAATAGTTACGGCGGAAGTAATCCTGACGGAGATTCGGGTGAACAACCTGAGTTTTCTAAAACCGATACTATAGTTGAAAAATATAGCGACTTTATGGGGCAGTGGTTTTCGCCCGACCCGCTTTTTGCTTCGGGCGATGCTATGGATGCTTTTGACAATTATATTTATTCGAATGGTCTGTTTACCGATGAATTAATAAATGGCAAAGATTACTTGCTCTCGTTTGGTGAGTATGGAAATTATACCGTTCACAAAGATGTGGGAGAGTTTATCCGGGTAAACATTGCTCTCGATAACTTAACAAAAGAATTGTACCTCTATTACCGTTCGCGCGAAGAACACAGCTATGCAAAAGACGACCCGTTTGCAGAACCCGTTCCGGTTTATTCGAATGTTGTGGGCGGATTAGGAATCTTTGGTTCCGAATCGACAAGCTTTATTCAAGGATTCTTTGGCGATTATCCGGTAACCGGCAAAACATATATCGACGAAAATACTTACCGGGAGCTAAGGAATAGCCAATATTATTAAATCTGTTTATAACCGGTTGTTTACAACGTTGTTATTAATTGAGCCGAACTGCACACGAATACCAAAACTGGTATAAACTTCGAACGACGATGGTAGTTTAACTCTGTTCAGTAAAACATCTTCCAAGCTGGCTTCGCTTTTTGGCAGGTAGATTTGATCGTGTATATTTTCGGCTCTAAATTTAAAATTTACTGATAACCCACGAAAAACTCTGATTGATAAATCGGAGTCGAATGAGATTCTGTTTTTACTGAAATCGTGCAGGTAATTCGATGCTTTTAACCCGGCTTCTATTTCGCCCCAGGTTTGTACCAACTGTAAATCAACCCGAAGCGATTGCGACCAAAGACTCTCTTCGAGAACTCCGTAAATTGTCTCTTCGTGATATTTCCGCCAATCTCGGCCAACATAATAAGCCAAAGTAAAAACTTTCCTGTCGGAAATATCCCACGGAAAAATATTGTATTCTATTGCCGGCTGAAGCAAAAACGAGTGTATAAGATTCATATAATTACTGCTATAATAACTAAAAGAGCCACCTACCGACCAACGAGGAGCAAGACTGTTTACAAGGCTGGTAGTTACATAGTTGGTAACATTCTCCGATTTGTATTTTTTGTCGTTTCTTTCGTATTCTTGTTTGCGAACACTCATTCGTCCCATGGTTCGCGATTTCCATTCTTCAGTAACATGGTCGGCACGTAAATTATACGAGTAGTTGTATTTCTGTTTACTCTCTTCAAGGTCGATACTTCCCACAATATCGCCCCGAAAAGTCCAGCTGTTCCACGGGTCCTCGGTTTGAACAGGTTGAGCACTCTCCGCTTTATTGTTTTCGTTGTAACGAATAACAATGTTTTTCGAAACCTCGGTTTGATTTATATATGGCATCAATCCCAACGTAATGGCATCGGTAATTGTTTTCCGTATTTCATCGTGTGTGTCGCTCGGTGTGGTTGAACAGGAGATTGTAAAATCGCTGATATTTGTAAACGTTTTGCTGCTGTACATGAGCGAATAAACCTTACCTCCCGAACCGCTTTTCCGACTTGTAATAATAATATGAACATCGGAAACTGCCGGATCGTTTAC
Organism: Draconibacterium sp.; assembly: GCA_027011835.1. GTDB lineage: Bacteria > Bacteroidota > Bacteroidia > Bacteroidales > Prolixibacteraceae > Draconibacterium. Next base: position 4,917 of record JALUZN010000509.1, read on the forward strand.
AAAATCGACAAACTTCATATTTCGTCGCATAAAATCGAAATCGAGTTTTACCCCCTCAACAAAAATCTTCGGTTTTCCGTTCTTCTTATTATACGTATAATGTTTTTTTATCTTTTTATCGGTCTCTTTTTCTGCCGAGAAGCTATTTCCTACCGTAAAAATTACGAATAAAAAAGCGAGAAATAAATGTCGTGAAATCATATTTAATTATATGAATACCCGTATATTTACCCAATTATTATT
>JALUZN010000510.1 GCA_027011835.1 Draconibacterium sp.
ACAATATTGTTGCATTTTAGGATTTAACATGAAAATAAGTTTGCAAATTGATAGAGTAATTTATTTTTTCGAAGTAATAAAATCCTCGATAAAACTGTTTTTAGGTTTTAAAACTGTTTCCTCCCAAATTTTACGGTACTGTTGCTGATGCAAATTATGCTCGCGATACGGAACGCCAATAATAATTTTTTTCCCTTTCGACTGATTAATGGCAACATAAACAGCACTCGACGGGCATGTTTCGTCGATAAAGCCAATTTCAACAAAAAGGGTTGCTTTCGACCCTTTTAAGAGGTGAGCCGCATCGAAATAGGGAACTGTTTTTAACATTTTTTCGCGGTTGCATGTTGTTGCAAAAGGATTTGGCCATCCTCCTTTTTGGCCAATTAATGTTCTGCCCCAATCGCACATTGCAGGCACAGTTGCCACAGCAGCAGTAACTCGTTTGTCGAGTCCGGCAGCTGCCAGTGCCTGTCCACCACCCTGACTTTCGCCAATTACCAAAATTCGTTTCCCGTCCCATTCGGGCTGCTGTGTAAGAAAATCTAATGTGCGGAGAAGTCGCAAATACATGCCCCGAAAATAGATGCTATCTCTGTTTTCAAGTCCAAAATGCATATAACCATTCAGCTCTCCTTCTTCCAGATTATCGTAATATTCCTGAGGTTGCCCGTTAAGCATTCCGTGTGCATTTAAATCGAAACAGAGCGCCCCTGCTCCCATTCGCGCATACCGGAGTGCATTTTCAGGTTTTGCCAAACACCACGACCCTTTTACACCGGCCGCATGAACCAACAAAACAATGGGCAGCGATTTTTCTTTTGCAACTTTTGGCTTAACAAAGTATCCACGTGCAGGTTTTGGCCCTGTACAATTTATCTCAACATTGGTGCAAACAAACCCTTTAGTAAAATCGGGGATGGAAATACTTTTTATTTCCATGGGCAAATTGCGCAGTGCTTTTCTCTCAGCTTTCCAATATTTTTTTAAATCTTTTGGATATTCCGTTTCGGGTTTAAAATCCTCGGGAGCAACAACCAATCCTATTTTTGAAGTTTCGTTACCGGCAGTAATATGCAATATAACCGATGTTGCAGCATCAAACGAATCGTTAAAAATTACCGCATCGTCGTTGTATTTTATTTTCCTGACTGAACTTGTCGCACTGTAATTTATCCACGTTTTTATCAAAATAGAATCGCTGGCAGGTTTGTTTAAATGAACGGTAACCGTAATATTCTCCCCTTTTTTGTATATCCCCGATTCGTTCGATTGTTTTACAACTATGTTTTGTGCTACTGCTGCTTCCAATGAGCTTACAAGCAGAAAAAGAGAAACTAAAAAATATTGAAGTGATTTCATCATCTAAATTATTAACAAACATTTAGCGAGAACTAAAATGCCCTTCTTAAAAAAAGAAGGGCATTTTAAAAACTCAAAGTATAAAATTATTCTTTTGTGTTGAACTTATGAAATTCTAAGTCGCTTACTTCCGATGCGCTGATAAACTCGGCATTTGCTTTTACTTTTGCTCTTGCAAAACTCACATAATTTTTTGCCGATCGCATAAACATAGCATCGCGTGTGGTATCAATCAATAAAAGGTAGCTCATAATAATATGGCCTGCCATTTCAACCAAACGACGTGCATGATAATCGATAAATTCATTGTTATCTTCAGCCACTACTGTTTCAACAGCTTTTTCATAATCGGCTGTCAATTCAATTAATGTACTTCGCAGTTTTTCCAGTTCAGGAGCAATGGGTTCTGCCTCGTAAATTTTAATTTGATTGAGATAAGCACCTGTTGTTACTCCACGAATTGCAGCTACAACCTGCAATTGTGTTGTACCTTCGTAAATTGAAGTAATACGTGCATCGCGATAAATTCGTTCAACCGGATAGTCCTTCATAAATCCCGAACCACCATGAATTTGTACCGCATCGTAGGCCAATTCGTTACTGTATTCGCTTGCCATTCCTTTTACTAAAGGAGTATAAATATCGGCAAGGCGTTGATATTTTTTCATTTCGTTGCGCTCCTCTTTTTCGAGTTTACGCTCTTCCGAAATGTGTGCATACGTTTTATACATATCAACAAAGCGAGCTGTTTCATACAACAAAGTTCGTGCTGCATCGAGTTTCGCTTTCATGGTCGAAATCATTTCGTAAACTGCCGGAAACTGAATAATCGGTTTTCCAAATTGTTCGCGCTCTTTTGCATACGCAATTGCTTCGCGGTAAGCAGCTTCGCACAAACCAACCGACTGGGCTGCAATTCCCAAACGGGCACCGTTCATAAGTGCCATTACATATTTTATTAATCCCATTCGGCGCGAGCCAACAATTTCAGCCGGAGCATCTTTAAAAACCAACTCGCAGGTTGGCGACCCGATAATTCCCATTTTATGCTCGATACGCCGAACGGTTACACCGCCGTGTTGTTTATCGTAAATAAACATCGACAATCCTCTTCCGTCTTTCGTTCCCTGCTCCGAACGAGCCAAAACCAACGAAATGTCACCATCGCCGTTTGTAATAAAGCGTTTTACTCCGTTCAATATCCAGGTTTGCTTTTCCTCGTTCCACACTGCTTTTAACTGAACAGCTTGCAAGTCGGATCCGGCATCGGGTTCGGTTAAATCCATTGCCATTGTTTCGCCGGCACAAACGCGCGGTAGAAACCGTTCCTTTTGCTCTTCCGATGCATATTCGTTAATGGTTTCGGCACAGTCTTGTAAACCCCAAATATTAACAAATCCGGCATCGGCCCGCGATACAATATCGGCAGCCATAATGTATGGTACAATCGGAAAGTTCAGTCCATCGTATTTATACGGCAGCGACATTCCCATTAATCCGGCCTTAACCAAAGCGTCAACATTTTCCTGTGTTCCCTTTGCATAAACTACATGTCCGTCAACTACTTTCGGGCCCTCTTCGTCAATTCCTTCGGCATTAGGTGCAACAATATTTCCACAAATATCGCCAACTACTTCCAAAACCCTGTCGTAACTATCCATTGCATCGCTAAAATTCATAGGAGCAAAATCAAAATCGTTGCTAAACGAATAATCGCGCTCTTTCAATCGAACGATTTTCTCCATCAACGGATGTTCGAGGTGGAATTTTATCTCTTTATTATCTGTATATAAATTTGCCATTTTCTTGCTTTTTAATTGTAAAAGACTATTTCGAATTCTTTTTGTAACTCTTAATCATTTTCGGAATGATTTCAGCAACATCGCCATTAATTACATAATCGGCAATAGAGTTTATCGGGGCTTCCGGATCGGTATTAATTGCAATAATCTGTGCCGATTCTTCCATTCCCGCACGGTGCTGAATTTGCCCTGAGATTCCACACGCTATATAAAGTTTTGGACGAACCGTTACACCAGTCTGCCCTATCTGACGTTCGTGTTCAGCAAATCCGGCATCCACCGCAGCACGCGATGCTCCCACTTCGCCGCCTAACACTTCGGCTAAATCGTAAAGCAATTTAAAGTTCTCTTTCGAGCCAACACCATATCCTCCAGATACAACAATCGATGCACCTTTAATGTTTACTTTACTCTTCTCCATATGACGTTCAATAATTTCGACAACAAAATCGGTGTCGTCGACATATTTTGCCACATCGAGAGTTACAACTTCTCCTTTGTAGTTTTCGTCAAGAATCTCTTTTTTCATTACCCCTTCGCGGACGGTTGCCATTTGCGGACGGCAATCGGGGTTAATAATGGTGGCAATAATATTACCTCCAAATGCAGGACGAATCTGATAAAGGAGATTTTCGTAATTTTTATCTTGTTTTTTATCGAAATGGTCGCCAATTATTAAACTCGTGCAGTCGGCGGTTAATCCACTGTGTAATGCCGAAGAAACACGAGGCCCAAGGTCGCGACCAATTGACGAAGCACCCATTAACGCAATTTGTGGTTTCTCCTCATCGAAAAGTTTTACAACTATTGATGTGTGCGGCAAAGTTTGATAAGGGAACAAACGCTCGTCGTCGGCCAGATAAAGTGTATCTACTCCGTAAGGAATAATCTGTTTTTCAACACCGTCGAGTTTATGACCAATTGCAATTGCCTCCAATTTACAATTTAACTCATTTGCCAACCCTCTTCCTTTTGTCAGCAACTCCTGACTCACATCAGCAACCTGACCATCTTCTATTTCGCAATAAACAAATATATTATTCATATTAATTTCTTTTTAAGGTTAACCAATTGTATGACTTTCGAGTAACTCTACAATAAGACTTTCAATGTCCTCGTCGGAAGATGAAATTGCTTTCGAGTCTTTTGCCTGAAGCACTACATTCTCTATCGATTTTACTTTTGTCGGCGATCCTTTTAATCCCAACTGATCGGGTTCTGTATCGATATCTGCTACAGTCCATTCTTTCAGAATTAACCCTTCTCGCTTGCTATATAACTGCTTGCTCTCTTCATCTAAAGCTTCTATTTCGGTAGCTGTTTTTGCGTGTTTATATTTCATCAACAATTTAGCGTTTCGTGCTCTGCAATCGGGAGCCGAACCGTTTACTGTAATTACCAGTGGCAGTGGAGATTTTACGGTTTCTACACCACTCTCTAAGCGGCGTTTAACAGTTATCGAGTTATCGTCTAACGCTGTAATTTCTTCAACATAAGTAATCTGCAACATACCCAGCTTTTCGGCAACCTGCGGCCCCACCTGGGCTGTATCTCCGTCGATTGCCTGCCGTCCGGCAACAATAATATCAATATTACCAACTTTCTTAAGTGCCTGCCCAATTGCGTACGAAGTTGCCAGAGTATCGGAGCCGGCAAAAGCACGGTCGGTAAGCAAAATTCCACCATCAGTTCCGCGGAAAAGACCTTCGCGAATTATGTCGGCTGCCCTTCCCGGTCCCATTGTTACAATCTCAACGGTCGATTGAGGGAATTTATCTTTTATTCTCAATGCTTGTTCAAGTGCATTTAAATCTTCAGGATTAAAAATAGCAGGCAGTGCTGCCCGATTAATAGTTCCGTCAGCTTTCATTGCATCTTTACCAACGTTCCTTGTGTCGGGAACTTGTTTGGCTAAAACAATAATTTTGTAAGCTTTCATTCGATAATTATTTTATTTATTTCTATCTATTTTCAGTTTAAAATATAAATAC
>JALUZN010000511.1 GCA_027011835.1 Draconibacterium sp.
AAAGAGAACTCTCTTTTGTAAAAAGAGGAGCAAGAATAACTCCATCGGGATTTAATTCTAAAATTGAATTTGTTTGCGCAATAAAAGAACTTTCGTCGAAAAGATTGAAAAAATACCTTTTGGTAATTATTCCAAAATCTTTAAACTGAGTACCGGCATTTTCAATCCCTCTCCTGGGTAGCGACCAATACTGACCGGGGTATGTTTCTTTAGGAATAAGAACACAAACAAAAAAATCTTTTCCAAGCGCTAAAGTTCGCGCCAATAAATTTGGATTAAAGTTTAATTTATCAATTGCTTCCTCAATCTTTTTTCTTTTATCGGGCGACACTTTTCCCCTCTTATGAATTACGCGGTCAATTGTTCCAACCGAAATGTTTGTGTAGTTGGCAATGTCCTGAATCGTAATCTTCTTATTCTGCACCTTTTATTAAATTAACAATTATTTAAGCAAAGCTATTAAAAAAACAATAATAATTGTGCGTGCACACATTTTTTCATTTAATAAAAACAGACTATTCCCTAACAAGCTGGTTATAGGCATTTTACAAGAAACACAGAAGCAACAATATGCTACACAACATAAAATCTGTGTTCGCACACACAAATAAACAAAACAACAAGAAAACACAACGTATCCAATCTCATACACAATATCTTACACACATATAAAGATTAAACGAAAACCGTTAAATAAAGGCTTTGTGTTCGCACACACAGTATGAGTATTTAGTAAAAATGTTTGTTGTTAACCAATTAATGCTTAAAATTGCACCTGAGAAAAGCGAATTAGCTTCTACTCTTAAAAGAACATTTTAATTTAAATTTCAATTATGGCTAAATACAGTTTACAACCTGTAGAGGTGCAAAAAGTAAATACAAAATTCAGGAAAATTACAACAAAACTCCCGGTTCCTGAGTCGCTCGAAATATTCGAGAAACTATCAAAATCGGAACCGATTTCGATGATGGGGCAACCCCCGATTGTTTGGGACAAAGCAACCGGCTTTCAGGTTTTCGATAAGTGGGGCAACAAATGGCTCGACTGGTCGTCGGGTGTATTAATTGCCAATGCCGGACATGGTCGTAAAGAAATTATTGATGGACTGAACGAAGTAATCAACAAACAGCTTTTAGCTACCTATGTTTTTGTACACGAAAAACGTTCGGAATTAACCGACATGCTTCAAAGCTTATCGCCCGACCCGGACAACTACTCGGTTTTTGTGTTGAGTACCGGTAGCGAAGCAACCGAAAATTGTATAAAACTTGCCAAAACATATGCCTTCGAAAAATATGGCCCGAAAAGAAAATATTTTATTTCATTTAAAAATGCATTTCATGGCCGGACTCTTGGCGCACAATTGGCCGGAGGAATGGACAAATTAAAAACCTGGATAGTTGACGAAGGACACACTTTCGTTCAGGTACCTTTTCCCGATGGTTTTAAAAACGAAGATACTTCGTTTGACTTATTCTTAAAAACGTTAGACGACAAGGGAATTAAACCCGATGAGATTGCCGGTGTTATGACCGAATCCTATCAGGGAGTTGGTCCCGATTTTCTTCCTGTTGAATATGCACAAAAACTTGTTGCGTTTTGTAAAGAGCACGATATCGTTACAATTTTCGATGAAGTTCAGGCAGGTTTCGGCCGAACCGGAAAAATGTTTACATACGAACATTATGGAATTAAACCCGATTTAGTTGCCTGTGGAAAAGGAATCTCATCGTCGTTGCCAATTTCAGCAGTAATTGGCCGAAAAGATATTATGGGCTTGTACGGCCCCGGCTCGATGACATCGACACACTCGGCAAGTCCGCTTCCGGTTGTTTCTGCCATCGAAAATCTCAAAATAATTCAAAAGGAGAAATTAGTTGAAAATGCGGCTAACCTTGAAACAGTTTTACTTTCGGGATTAGAAAGCATTCAGAAAAAATATCCTGAAGTTTTAGGATGTTTACACGGAAAAGGGTTGGTTGCCGGAATACAGGTAGTAAAAAAAGGCACCAAAACACCTGATCCTGATACCGCTCAGAAAATAAACGAAAGATGTTTCCAAAAAGGATTATTGATGTTTGCTCCGGTAGGAATTGCCGGTGAATGTATAAAAATTGCACCGCCATTGGTAATTACCGAAGAGGCTCTACAAGAAGGAATTCAAGTGCTCGACGAAGCATGTGACGAAGTTTTAGGAAACAAATAAAAAAAATAACGATGAACAACTCGATAGATGTAACTATTGTAGGCGGTGGAATGATTACACACGATTTAATTCTGCCATCGATATATCAACTGCAAAGAAACGGTACTGTAAACAGCATTAATGTTTGCTCGCTCGACTCGGCACCATTAAAAATATTAAAAAGCAGTCCAAGCATTGTTGATGCTTTTCCAAATCATGATTTTAATGCATACCCGGCAATTACCGAACCTGAAGAGAACAAATTTCCATCGTTATATAAAGAGGTTATTGCATCGATGAAGCCGCGACAAATGGTTGTTGTGGCAATGCCCGACCAATTTCATTACGAAGTAATTATTGAGGCATTAAAACACAATCAACACGTGCTTTGTGTAAAACCCCTGGTTTTAGAATATGAGCAGACCGTTGAAATAGAAAAAATTGCACTCGAAAAAGGACTGTTTGTTGGAGTAGAATATCACAAACGATTCGATAGAAGAGCGCTTATAGCAAAACGGAGCTACGAACAAAAACAGTTTGGCGAATTTGTTATGGGGGAAGCCAAATTGATTGAGCCCTATTTTTATCGTTCGTCAAATTTCCAAAATTGGTTTACTTGCGACAAAACCGACCCATTTGTTTATGTTGGTTGTCATTATGTCGATTTGGTTTACTTTATTACCGGATTAAAACCTGTTGAGATTTCGGTATCGGGAATTAAAGGAAAATTTCCAAACGGAAACGAAGGTTATATGTGGGCAAACGGAAGAGTGAGTTTTGAAAATGGAGCCATTCTTACCGTTATTAATGGACTTGGGTATCCCGACCAGGCGGCAGGTAGCAACGAGCAAAATTTGCAAATGTTTTTTGAAGGCGACAACAAAACAGGAATGATAAAACACAACGACCAATTCAGAGGTGTTGAATATTCTTATTTAGACGGAATTGGTTGTGCAGGCTCTCATTTCAATTATGTTAGCCCCGACTTTTATCAGCTCGTTCCGTGGGAAGGCGAAGGATTAAAACCCATTGGTTATGGATTTGAGTCGGTTGCCGCTTCAATAAACATGGCAAATAAGATTGAGACTGAAGTAAAAGACTTATCTGATTCTGAATCATTAAAAAGAAGAAGAGAATTAATTCAGGAAGTTGATGCCAAAGGAATTATTGCAACTCCTGCAAACAGTTACATCAACGAGCTGGTTGTGGAAGCTGCCCGTCTTTCGATTTTAAACGATGGCGACATGGTTAGAATTGAGTACGGAGAAAATCCGGGAGTGCATCTTCGAAAGAAAAATTAGACACTGACTAAACAGCAAATATCAAACAAAAATGCGCTAAATAAATAATCGTTAGGTTTTTTATTTGCGCATTTTTTTATCTCCTTTAGTTGGGAGTAGAATTACTTTTCATTGCTCCTTTTTTAATCGTTTTGCATTTTTAAGTGCATTATGAATAATCCACTCTATTTGGCCGTTAATACTTCTGAAATCATCAGCAGCCCATTTTTCTACTGCATTCATTGTTTCCGGGTTTATTCTTAAAACAAATGTTTTTTTCTTTGCCATATTCACCTATTTTTCGTCCCTGAAAATTTTCTCATTGCATATTCTATTGCCTGCCTCTTTTTTGTTCCTATTAAAATCTTCTTCCCATTTTTTAGATAGAGTTGCAAGCCTATATTTCCCGAAACGGTATACGATTGCCCCGATTTAAATCCCCTTTTTATACCATAACCTCCGTACTCGTAAATTGCTTTATATGTTCGAACTTCGAACCGGTCAATCTCGTTGGGCGAAATCTTTTTCCACTTTCGTATAAAAGGAGGAAACGAAACCATAACAAACTCGGTTGTAATTTTTGTCTTTAATTTCATATAAACAAAAATCACAAAAATTAGCCCGACAAGAACGAGCACTGAAATTCCGGTAACAATCAAACTATTCGTACTTGTAGGATTATTACCAAAAGGAACATTTAAGACTTCTTGCGAATAGATTCCATAACCAAAAGGAGCAACAACAGCAAAGAGTGAAAGAATCATAATTGTCCACAACCACCACTGTGTAAATCGCTGTTCCTCGACAAATAAAACACGTTCCATTTTAATAAATACTTCCGGTATTCACAATTGGTGTGGCATCTTTATCGCCGCATAAAACAACCATTAAATTGCTAACCATTGTTGCTTTTTTATCTTCATCCAGTTCAACTATCTCCTTTTGGCTAAGTTGGTCCAATGCCATTTCGACCATACTTACAGCTCCTTCTACAATTTTATACCGAGCGGCCACAATTGCTGTTGCCTGCTGGCGCCTTAACATTGCCTGTGCAATCTCCTGCGCATAAGCAATATGGTTTATTCGCGCTTCAATTACACTAATTCCGGCAATATCTAACCGTTCAACAATCTCGCGTTCCAGTTTTTCATTCACCTCTTCGGTACCATCGCGCAAAGTAACTTTTGCCGACTCATCTTCAATGTTATCGTAAGGATATAAACCTGCCAGTTTTCGGAGTGCAGCTTCACTTTGCACAACAACAAATTGTTCAAACTCATCAACTCCAAAAGCAGCTTTATAAGTCTCCTCAACTTTCCAAACCAAAACCAATCCAATCATAATTGGGTTCCCCAATTTATCGTTTACCTTTATTGTTTCGCTATCGAAATTTCTGGCCCGTAACGAAATCTTTTTGCGCACAAAGAAAGGATTTACCCAATAAAATCCATTCGTTTTTATTGTTCCTTTATAAGCTCCAAACAAAATCATTACACAACTTTGATTTGGATCGACAACGGTAAAACCAATTGCAAGAAGAATAAATACCGGTATTAATAATATTGCCGGAACAATCATTCCACGCAAGAATCCAAATACAATTAACAGTAATAATACAATCTCTAAAAAGACAAAAAAATAGCCCGATAATCCTGAATATTGTTTTTCCATAACTTTAATAT
>JALUZN010000512.1 GCA_027011835.1 Draconibacterium sp.
AAATTTAATCGAAGATATCACGGAGAAGCATTGTTCAACCGGCTTTTAGTGGCATGCGTGAGTTATAAAAACGAGTTTGGGTATAAATACGGATAATCATATTACATTTTCTATTGGTAAAAACCTTATTTCAATAAAATAACCTTATTCTGCCAATCGTTCGACTTATCTCTTAAAGTCCTATGGTTATGTTTTTATAACATACTAATTGACCATCTCCCAAAAAAATGATTAAAAAATCCTATATATCTTGCCTGTCAACGGATTTAAAGCTTTTCCCGGTGAGGAAAGCTGGTTTTAAAATGTTATATTTATTGTGTAAAAAAATAACAAAAACATTAAAAAACCAGCTCATGTCAAATGTATTAACAAAACAGGTACAGAACAAGGTTAGCCGCTATTTTCTTCATCTTGAAAACCATTTATCAAAACCCGAATCACGCTGTGTCAGGGAAATGACCACAGGGATATTAAAATCGGGCACAGTATTGGTCAACAAAATTGCTACCGGTATTTGTGATAATATATCATTAAGCCAGACCACGAAACGGTTCAGGAACCATTACAACAAGAAAAACTTTTTTCAAAAATTATTCAGGGGGCACATGAACAGTGTCAAAGGACGTATTTGCCATGGTGATTACATTCTTTTCGATGGTTCTGATATTCAGAAGAAATATGCTAAGATGATGGAAGGTCTGGACTATGTAAAAGACGGGGACAAAGCATCTGCCGGCCTTGGCTATTGGTTGATGGACGTGGTGCATTTTAGCAAAGACCAGGAAATGACACCGTTATTGAATAAACTTTACAGTTTTGACCATGGGGCAAAAAGCGAAAACAAAGAAATAATGGAAGCTATCGAAGAGGTTGAGGCTATAATCGACAAAAATGTCACCAAAATATTTGACCGCGGCATGGACAGGCCTATATGCAGGGACTTCATAATTGCGGGGCAAGGCAATTTTAATTTGCGTTTAAAGAAAACCACAAAATTGATTTACAAAGGAGAAGAAACCCCAGTGAACCAGATTAGTAGAAAAGTACCTTTGTTCATGGAACTGACAGCAACTAAAATAAAGAAAAGCAAAAAACATAAAGTAGTTTATGAATGCGGGGCCATTAAAGTAAAATACAAAATCAAAAACAAAGAGTATGCTCTTTGGCTCGTTGTGACCAAAAGGGAAAATGGTGGTTACTGCTGGCTGCTGACCCGGTCACCAAGAGAGAATATAGTTGAAGTAATCAAAGAAGCATTTACCGCTTATGGCTTTCGCTGGAAAATTGAAGAATACCACCGGCATATAAAAAGTTGTTATAATTTGGAGGATATCCAGATTAAAACGTTCGAGGGATTGCAGAGCATGTTGGCAATATTGACCATCGCAATGAGCGTCATATATTCTTCCCTCTCTTCCCTGCACATAAAGCTATTGCTGCAAAGCGGGGTAAAAACACTGAACAAAGAAAAAATGGATGAACTACATAATTTTATCTATTATAAAATCAGTACAATCATTAAAGTATTGCTGGCAAAGATGACACCACGGGCTTTTCTGCCCCAACCTGAAATCCCCCAGAATGATGGACAGTTAAGCCTTGCACTAAATTATGAACTTTAAAAACGGGAGATGGTCAATTTATAACATACTAATACTTGGTACAATCTAAGAATCTATTAAGAATCAAATATTAATTGTATTTTCGGGTGACATAAAAAATCTGTTTTCCAAACCTGATATCGGGTTTAAAGTTTTAAAAGAGGCAGAATAAATGGAGTGATTTGCACTTGATTTGTAAACTGATGGATAAAGAGCCTGCCTCGGGAATCAGGAGAACAGAGGGAGAGTACGAAATAATAGGTTGTTAAATAAAAATAGATACAAGTGAAATATATTGGAGCACACGTTAGTGCAGCAGGAGGAGTAGAAAATGCTCCCGAAAATGCGCACCGTATTGGAGCTACTGCGTTTGCAGTGTTTACAAAAAACCAGCGGCAGTGGACAGCCAAACCATTAACGCAGCAAAGCATTGATGCGTTTAAAGCCAATTGCAAAAAATATGGATACAAGCCACATCAGATTTTGCCGCACGACAGTTATTTAATTAATTTGGGGCATCCCGAAACCGCTGCACTTCAGAAATCGCGCCATGCATTTCTCGACGAATTGCAACGCTGCGAGCAACTTGGGTTAGACCGTTTAAATTTCCATCCCGGAAGCCATCTGAAAAAAACAACCGAAGATGCGTGCCTTGCCACCATCGCCGAATCGATAAATTGGGCTCTCGAAAAAACATCGCGAGTAACGGCAGTAATCGAAAACACCGCCGGACAGGGAACCAATCTCGGCTTTTCGTTCTATCAGTTAAAAAAAATTATCGATGGCGTTAGCGATAAAAGTCGGGTGGGAGTGTGTATCGATACCTGCCACGCCTATTCGGCCGGGTACGACTTTAAAACAAAAGCCGGTTTCGAACGGGTGTTTTCCGAGTTCGACGAAGTGGTAGGGTTTAACTTCCTTAAAGGAATGCACCTGAACGATTCAAAAAAAGAGCTCGGCTCGCGTGTCGACCGGCACGAAAGCCTGGGGCGCGGAACAATTGGCCTCGAACTTTTCGAATGTATTATGAACGACAGCCGTTTCGATGGAATTCCGATGGTTCTCGAAACTCCAAACAGCGACATTTGGGCCGACGAGATTAAACTTTTAAATGCAATGCAAAAATGAACGAAATTGTCTATTTAAATGGTGAGTTTCTTCCTGTCGATAAAGCAAGAATATCGCCCAACGACCGTGGTTTTATCTTTGCCGACGGCGTTTACGAAGTAACAAAATATTACAAAGGTAAACCGTTTCGCTATCACGACCATTTGGCGCGGCTTAAAAGAAGTCTTGCCGAACTTAGTATCGGTTTTAAGAATATCGACGGTTTGTACGACATTTTTATCGAGCTGCTTGCTAAAAACAAACTCGCCAATTCCGATGCCGGAATTTATGTGCAAATATCGCGCGGCACACACAAACGTATCCATAAATTTCCGGCAAATATAGAACCTACTATTTATGCGTATGCATTTGCATCGCCATCGGCTACCGAAAAATTAGAGAAAGGGATAAAAGTAATTACTGCCGAAGATATTCGCTGGCAACGTTGCGATATTAAATCGGTTTCGCTTTTGCCTCCTACAATGCTCAATAATAAAGCCGCCGGCGAAGAGGCAGGCGAGTGTATTTTAGTTCGCGACGGTTTTGTTACCGAGGCTACTTTTGCATCTGTTTTCGCTGTAAGAAACGAAACTGTAATAACCCGCCCTCTGTCGAATCTTATTTTATCCGGGGTAACACGCAAAGTGGTTCTCGAAATTTGTGCAGCCAATAACATTCCGGTTAAAGAGCAACTTTTTACCGAGGAGGAGTTGCTCGGGGCCGATGAGGTTTTTATTACCGGTACCGGAATAGAAATTACTCCCGTTGTTAAAATAAACAGTACCCCAGTGGGAAACGGTGCTCCGGGAAGAGTTACGCGTTTAATTCAACAAAAATTTTTCGAAATAGTGAATGAATTGTAAATGGGTAGAGGTTAGTGGGTTAAGCTTTTTTTTGATTAAGGAGCTCAAAAATAATAATGATAAAATAAAAAGGAACAATGCAATTAAAAAACATTTTTAGAACAGTTCTGTCAACTCTCATTTTTGTTCTGTTTTTTGCTTGTAATTCTCAAAAGGAGAATCGTATACAAAAACCAAATATTATCATTTTCTTTACCGACGATCAGGGGTACGCCGATGTGGGGTGTTTCGGTGCCAAAGGTTTCGAAACTCCAAACCTCGATAATCTTGCCGCCGGAGGAATAAAGTTTACCAACTTTTATGTTCCGGCAACCGTTTGTACGCCTTCGCGGGCAGGGCTTTTAACCGGACGGTATCCAAAACGTTGCCAGCTCCACAAAGCAGTTCTTTTCCCCTATTCCGAAAACGGACTATCGCCCAATGAATATACTTTGGCAGAGCTTTTAAAAGATGATGGCTACACGACATCGATAATAGGTAAATGGCATTTGGGACACAAAGAAAAGTATATGCCAAACAATCAGGGGTTCGACCAGTTTTACGGCGTTCCCTATTCAAACGATATGGATAACTACTATTATGCACAAATTGATTTTCAGTCGCCACCACTACCGTTTTATCGAAACAGAAAATTAATAGAGAGTGGCCCGGATCAGCGGTTTCTTACAAAACGATATACCGAAGAAGCTATCCGGCAAATAAAAAACCGGAGCGAGAAACCTTTTTTTATCTATCTCGCTCATAATATGCCACACACGCCGTTGCACGTTTCGCCGGCTTTTAAAGGAAAAAGTAAAATGGGAATTTACGGCGATGTGATTATGGAACTCGACTGGAGTGCCGGTGAGATTATTAAAACCTTGAAAGAGGAGGGAATTGATAAGAATACCATTTTTATTTTTACCTCTGATAACGGGCCGAAAGTTGGTTCGGCAAAACCATTGAGAGGTCGAAAAGCAGAAACCTGGGATGGTGGCCAAAGGGTGCCCGCAATTATTGTGTGGCCCGGGAAAATTCCCAAAGGAGTTGTTTGCAACGATTTTGTTACTGCAATGGATTTGTTCCCGACACTGGCAAAAATATCGGGAGCAAAAATTCCCGGCTCATTAAAAATGGACGGAATTGATATAAGCAACTATTTGTTCCATCCCAAAACGACAAATTTGCCCGAACGTCCATTCTATTTTTACGCCCGAAACGGGGAGATGGAAGCCGTGAGGTTGGGGGAATGGAAACTTCATTTAATAAAATCGAGAGGATGGAGCCCCGATAAAGATGGTGCTTTCCCGGTTTCGTTGTACAATCTTGATACCGACATCAGCGAAAAGAATAATGTGGCAAAACAATA
Source organism: Draconibacterium sp. (assembly GCA_027011835.1). Lineage (GTDB taxonomy): Bacteria > Bacteroidota > Bacteroidia > Bacteroidales > Prolixibacteraceae > Draconibacterium. The sequence continues at coordinate 4,920 of JALUZN010000512.1, forward strand.
TCCCAAAGTAGTTGAGAAATTAACCGATTTAATGAATGAGTTTAATTCCGGTTTATGAGTTTATAATATCCTTTGCCGTTGGCTTTATGCATGAAAAATTTAACATCAGACACACCTCTTAGAGTAGCTCTGAATGCCTTGAGTTTGGCATTAAAAGATTCAGCAGAAGCGTTTGTGCTCCGGTTTTCAAAAAAGTTTAAAATCTCCCTGTAGTGGGTA
>JALUZN010000513.1 GCA_027011835.1 Draconibacterium sp.
ATCATACAGTCATTATATATTTCGAGGTTGCAGATTGCAACCGTAGCGTTTTCCTTATTTCAGTAAAATCATATTTTTTGCTTTTGTGTAACCTCCTACTTTCAGTTTGTAAAAATAAATTCCGCTAGAAAGCTTCGATGCATTAAACTCAACTTTGTAATTTCCGGGTTGTTGTTTTTGGTTTACTAGTGTTGCAACTTCCCTGCCGAGTATGTCGTAAACCTTTAAAGTTGCTTTAACATCATTACGAAGGAAAGAATTGACCGAAATAATCTCTTGAGATTGCTTCGCTCCACTCGCAATGACTGAGCTTGATGGGATTGAATATTCAATTGTTGTTGTCGGATTAAACGGGTTTGGATAGTTTTGCAACAATTCGAAACCTTTCGGGAACTCCGCTACTTCATTTTTTACAGATACTAATTGTGAATCGCTTTTTACGGTAACTCTACCGGTATTAACATTTAGGTAAAAATAAACATCTTGATTGGGAACGGTTGTTTCAAAATCCAAAGTATCGGGAAACGCTCCTTCCCAACCGTTTTGTTTTCCGTTTGCATCCCATCTTCTAAAATCAAAACCGGCATAATACACAAACCATTTATGCTTGCCGGGATTTTTGATTACTTTATGAACAGAGAATATATGATCTCCGGCGGTTGAATCTCCGTTTTCCATATCGCCATCATCTGTAAAAATATTGTTATAAGCAACAGTATCTAAATTTAATCCGTAAGGTCCTTGCAATATTTTTACCTCATCGGTATTCTTAATATTTGTCTTAGGATACCAGCCATCGTTATAGATTTTTGTATCAAGGGTAAAAAGTATGTCGTTAGTACCGCTGGGGTTATAAAACCAAGATATTGTTCCGACTTGTTGATTGTTTCCGTCGTTTATAGCCCAATCGTTTTTACCTTGTTTGTTAGTTGCAATAGTTAAAAGTCTGGAATATACACCGTCGTTAGCAATTTTATCACCGAACAATCCGTCGTCGTGCATCAAGTGATCTTTCCAACCGTCTCCGTCATGTTTAACCACAAATTTCATATATTGCGGCGGTTGCGAAGGTTCGTCAACCTTAGCGGATATTCTTCCGGTATTTAAATTCAAATAAAAATTTACTCCTTGGTTTTCTTCGATTGTTACAAGTTGATTACTATGCAAATCGCTTACACTTATAATTTTCCCGAAATGCGTCCATCTTGCTTTGTTATCAACTGAATTATCCAAATAGATAAACCACGAATAAACGCCGGGTTTCTTTACAGTTTTTCTTAATGAAAAAACTTTATCGTTAGCCGTTGAATCACCGTTGTTAATATTACCGTCATCAGTCATTTCACCCGGAAATTCGATAGCTCCGGTTTCGTTTTTAAGAACAAGAGTAAAATTATCCGGTAATTGCTCGTTACTGTTTAAGATATTAAATTCCGGATATCTGCCGTCCCGGTATTTATGGGAATCGAAAGTAAATAAAATATCTTTTGTACCGGATGAATTATAGAACCAAGACGGGACAGCAACTACAACGCCGCTCGTATCGGTAACTTTCCATCTTAGTATTTGGTTTGAAGTTTCCTCAACGGTTTGAAGAAACGAATATATTCCGTCGTCGGATGTTAAATCACCGTGAGTGCCGTCGTCGTACATTTTGTGTAAATTCCATCCGTCGGTTTCAAGCGAAAAATAATATTCCGCCTTGTCCGGTAAAGTAAATACCGTATCGGTAACCGTTGCAACGCGTCCAGCATTTACATCCAAATAGAAATAAACATCTTGGTTTTCTTTATCCGTAGAAAATTTTACCGATGCCATATCGTTCCAACTGCTTATCTTTCCTTGTTCGGACCAACGGGCGCCTTCTGCCCAGCTTGGAATGTTATGATGAACATACCAAATATAATTTCCCGGAGTGGCAATTTGTTTGTGAAGCGAATAAATTTTATCGCCGGCGATTTTGTCTCCGTTAAGTAAATTCCCGTCATCAGTCATTTGGTTGGAAAATCTTAAAGTATCGTTTTGCCCTTTAATCACTACCGTAAAATTGCCGTCAAATTTTTCGTCTGTATTAAGAATATTTGTCACCGGAAGAAATTCATCGTTGTATTTATTCGTATCGAAAGTGAAAAGAATGTTTTTGGTGCCGGACGGATTGTAAAACCAAGAAATTTGACTTATGTCTTTAAGTGTATCCGCCACTACCCAATCGATTTTTACTTTATCGGTAGCAGTAATCGTTAGCATCCGGGAATAAATGCCGTCATTGGCAATTTTATCTCCGTCAACTCCGTTATCGTTCATTAAATGCTTAGACCAATTATCCCCCGCATGTTTAACAAAATATTTTGAATTGTTTGTCGAAAAATCTTTTTGATAAACTCTTACATAATCAATTTCCATTTTTACAGGGAAAGCGGAAGTATCTATTCCTTGCTGACCTCCCCAGCCGCCGCCAATTCCAATGTTAAGAATCATATAAAACTTTTGATCGAAAGGCCATTCGCGCCAACTTTTGTATTCGTTAAAAAATTTGTAATAAGGATTATCATCAACTGCAAACTCTATGTAATCTTCCGTCCATTCGATTGAGTATGTGTGAAAATTTTCAGTTGCATCAGGCACATAAGTATTACTACCTTTTTGAGTTCCGTCTCTATGATTATATGCTTCGGTATGTATTGTTCCATATATTCTGCCTAAATTAAACCCAACATGTTCCATTATATCAATCTCACCGCTGTTAGGCCATCCGCCGTAAACACTTTCGGTCGGCATCATCCAAATAGCGGGCCAAGTTCCAATTCCTTTAGGCAATTTGGCACGAACAAATACTTTCCCGTACTTCCAATCTTTTAAGTATTGCGATACAATTCTAGCCGATGTAAATTCTCTAGTCCCTTCAGAACCTACATAGTGTTCGTGAAGAGCTTTTATTATTAACTTTCCGTTTTCCACATAAGAATTCACATCTCTATCTGTATAATATTGAACTTCGCTGTTGTAATCATAAGGACCGACCAATCTTTTCCAGTTATCTGAATTTATCGAATTACCATCGAATTCATCGTGCCAGATAAGATGATACCCGTTTACCGAATCTTTTAACGTTGCATCCGCTTCCGGTTTTCGCTGAGCAAAAACTGAAACCGATATCATAAAAACTAAAACCGAACAAACAGATAATTTTTTATTCATAATTTTTACCGCACTATATTTTCTGATTTTCTTTTAACAGCTCTTTTTTTATTAGCGAATATTTTATTTTATTAATTTCCAAATTATTCTTAACGGCTATTGAAGCTATTATTGCAGCACTTTGTCCTAATATCATAAAAACCGGTTCCATTCTGATTGAGCCGAATGCAATATGCGAAGCCGACACCGCAACGGGAACAATTAAATTCTTACATTCTTTCTCTTTCGGCAAAATACTCCCGAGAGCAATTTTATAAGGTTTGGGCGGATGAACACCTATATCTCCTTCATTTTGCACCGTGTGTTTTCTAGTAATATATCTTTGAACATTGTGAGAATCCATCGTATAAGAACCCATACCAATCGATTGCGGAACCTTACGCTCTCCGAGTATATCTTTATCCGTCATAACATATTGCCCTATCATTCTTCTTGCTTCGCGAACGTAAAGAAGATAAGGCCAATTACCGTTGTCTTTGAATTCATCTTTTGCCAAACCCCACTTCTTCATTTCGTTTCTAATATCCGGGGGCACTCTCAAATCGGTTGCGGTGAAGTAAATTAAACCTTGTTGATATTTTTTATGCTCCTCATAAATTTCCTTCCGCCTTTCATACGAAGCTTCGGGATAATCGTAATTCATCCCGATATTATCAGAACTAAAAGGTCCGTGATTGTTAACATCTGTTTTTAGATTTGGGATAGGATCGAATTTAGCGAAAGTCTCTTTCCCTCCTACTTGATAAATTCTGCCTAACAGCTCGTACTGATAAGGATCGTAACCATCCGGTTTTGAAATGGCAACTTTATTCCCCTCATTTTTTGTTAAGCATAAACGGAAGCAATACGCTTGGATTTTTTTATCGCCTTCACCTTTTTTACCCGGCGGGAAAGGTGATATTTTAGGAATGATTCCGCTTGTTTTGTCACCCGGATTTACATACGGACTAATCGGTGGAATATCGTTAAAGTGGTGCCCGTGTTGGAATACCCCGGTTTGAACTCCGTTCCATGTTTCGCCGTATAAACTGTTGGATTCCCTTCCCACAAAATAAGAAACGCCAGCGGCTGCCATTAAATCGCCTTCGTGGTTGCGTCGATAAAAATTTTTGCTGAAAATTTTTTACCGGAAAGAGTTTTAATAAAAACGATTTTCCCGTTTTGCTTTATAACACCTTTTTTCCTGTCAAGAAATTCGTTTCTATAAACCGGAATATTAAATTCATTAATGAAATCTTCGAAAACTTGTTCGGCAACATGCGGTTCGAAATTCCACATTGTTTTTCCGTTTTCGTCTATCGCTGTTGTTCCTTGGCCGGCGTTACCGTAATCTTCTTTCTTTTGCCATTTCCATGCGTTTTCTTTTTGGTAGTAAAGATAAATCCGGTGATAAAATTCCCTTGCAAGTCCGCCGATAACACTTTTATTTCCAACATCGGTAAAACCCAAACCCGAAGAGGACATTCCACCTAAATGTTTATCGGGAGAAATAATTATAACCGATTTACCCATTTTTTTTAGTTGAACTGCGGCAATTACTGAAGCGGATGTTCCGCCATAAACCATTACATCCGATTCTATTTTATTTTTGCCTTGACTTAATACGTTTTCGGAAGGGAGGAAAAAATAAATTCCGATAAAAAAGATTTGAAGTAATATTTTGACTTTTGTTTTCAAGTTTATTTTACTCTGAATTTTTTCTCCAAATTGCCAATTGAAATTTTAAATTCTCCCGGTTCGATTGTCTTTTTATTGTTTCGACCAAAAAATGCCAAATCATCCGAATGTAATGTAAAGGATACTGTTTTTGTTTCACCCGGTTTTAAATCTATTTTACGAAATCTTTTTAATTGTCTGATTGGCCTAGTTACAGATGCGTACAAATCGGATAAAAACAATTGAACTGTTT
>JALUZN010000514.1 GCA_027011835.1 Draconibacterium sp.
GAGTATGACTCTCCTGTAGGGGAAAAGCCGACTTATTAAATTTTAAACTGCCCCATCAACCCGAAAGTTGAAGTGATCCTATATATTCTTTGTGCTGCGTATTTGTGATTTACTTTGCGTTATATTCCGAAACTCTGTGTGAATTAAATAAGTGTGTTGAAAAATATTGAAAACTTTACCTGTTTCAGGAAAAATAATTCAGCACGAATTAAAATCTTTTTCTACTTTTAAGTTGAACACAAAACAGAGAAAATTGTGCTTCGAATTTATAAAAGTTAATTAGGATTTAAACCGGAAAATATGTTTACTGAAAAAGACTTAAAACAGATAAAAGAGCGTGGCAGCGAAGTGGTTGTGATTGAGAAACAGATTGAAAATTTTAAAAACGGGTTTCCTTTTTTACAAATTGAAGAGGCTGCGTCGGTAAACAACGGAATAATAAAATTAACCGATACCGAGCTAACTAACCAAATTGACCTTTATAATCAAAAATTGTTGGAAAACATTAAGCCGTTAAAATTTATTCCGGCTTCGGGAGCAGCCAGTAGAATGTTTAAAGCACTTTTCGAGGCAGCAGAAAGTTTTGAAAATGGGGCTTCCGAGGAGGAGGTTTTATCAAAAAACAGTGCCGCCAAAATGTTTGTCGATAATTTTGAGAAATTTGCTTTTGCCACCGAACTGAAAAGTAAAATTGAGAACAGTAAAGAAACAGTTAACAGTAAAACTAAAATTGAATTTCTGCTAAACGAAAATGGGTTGAATTACGGGGCATTGCCAAAGGGTTTGTTAAAATTTCATCGATATAAAAATGGTGCACGAACACCTTTCGAAGAGCATTTGGTTGAAGGAGCCAATTATGCAAAAGCAAGCAACGGAGTTGCAAATTTCCATTTTACGGTTTCGCCTGAGCATCAGCCTGAATTTGAAAAATTGCTCGATAAAATCAAAGCGGTTTACGAAACCGAGTTGGGTGTTAAAATGAATGTCTCATTCAGTCAGCAAAAACCATCAACCGACACCATTGCTGTCGATTTAAATAACGAACCCTTTCGCGAAAGCGATGGCAGTTTGCTGTTTCGTCCCGGCGGGCATGGTGCATTAATCGAAAATTTAAACGATTTGGATGCCGACATTATATTTTTGAAAAACATTGATAATGTTGTCCCCGACCGATTAAAGAAACCCACAATAGATTATAAAAAAGCTCTGGCGGGTGTTTTGTTAAAACATCAGGAGAAACTGTTTTTTTACCAGAAAGAGTTGAACGAAAAACACCCGGCAGCACTAAACAGTGCTTTTTTAGCTGCGGCTTCAAACTTTTTGGAAAACACATTAAATACACATCCTGCCAACAATCAATATTATACCGAAAAAGAGCAGTTGTATTACTATTTAAAAGAGAAATTTAACCGGCCACTACGGGTTTGTGGAATGGTAAAAAATCAGGGAGAGCCGGGTGGCGGTCCGTTTTGGGCAAAAAATAGCGACGGCACGGTGTCGTTGCAAGTTGTAGAGAGTTCGCAAATAGACCCCGAAAGTGTTCAACAACAAAAAATTGTAAAAAATGCTACCCACTTCAACCCGGTTGATTTGGTTTGCGGAGTGAAAAATTACAAAGGCGAAAAATACGATTTAACTGCATTCACCGACCCGGAAACCGGATTCATTTCAGAAAAATCGAAAGACGGGAAAACACTAAAAGCACAGGAGTTACCGGGATTGTGGAACGGTGCAATGAGCAACTGGAATACCCTGTTTGTGGAAGTCCCCATTGAAACATTTAATCCGGTAAAAACAGTAAACGATTTATTGCGCGAGGAGCATTTGTAATTGTTTCGTAATTCGGGTTGAATTATTAATTTCGCAGACTTATTTTTAGCTGATGAAAGAAGAAGACGAAAAATATAGAGATGAAGATATTGTAGGGGCGGTTAACCGTTTTAAACGTTCTCTTGTTTCCGGGATGACAAAATATTTCGATGTTGCAGAATTTGAAGGAATTGTGGAACAACTGCTCGATGAAGGCGATTTTAATGGTGCAGAAATTGCCGCCAAACAGGGCATTCAAATTCACCCCAACGCAATTTCTCTTCAACTAAAACATGCGCAGGTTTTAATTAGCCGAGGCGAGTTTAAAGAGGCATTGGAGATGTTAAGCACGGTTGAAAAGATTGAGACGAACAGCCCCGATTTGCACTTATTAAAAGGCTCGGCCCAAATGATGACGGGAAACGAATCGGAAGCGTTATTGTCGTTTAAAAAAGCCATAAAATATGCCGGAAGCGAAATCGATGACATTTTGTACAACATCAGTTCGGCATATATACAGGTGGGCGAAATTCCAAAAGCACTTTTCTATTTGGAGAAGACGATAAAAGCAAATCCTAAAAATGAGATGGCTTTATATGACCTTGGTTTTTTCTACGACCAAACAGGGAAATACAAAAAAAGCATTAACTATTATAATAAATACCTCGACCTCGACCCGTTTAGTCACGCTGTTTGGTTTAACCTCGGAACGGTTTACAATAAAACCAACAAGCATAAAAAAGCAATTGAAGCCTACGAATTTGCATTGGCGTTAAAAGACGATTTCTATATGGCTCTTTTCAACATTGGAAATGCTTATGCCAATTCCGAAAAATACGAAAAAGCCATTGAGAAATACAAGGAATTTATTGCCGCAGAACCCAATAACGATGATGCATACTGCTACATTGGCGAGTGTTACCTGAATTTAAACAAAGAGAAAAAGGCAGCTATCTATTACCGGAAAGCAATTGATATAAATAAGAAAAACGATGTTGCCTGGTTGGGGCTGGGATTAATTTTCTGGATAAATAAAGAGTTTGAAGAGAGTATTGTTCACATTAAAAAAGCCATAAAAATAGATGCAAAAAATGCAGAATACTGGCTTACTCTCGGAAAAGTAAATGCCAATTACAGTAAAAAGGAGAGTGCAATAAAAGCATTAAAACACGCTGCACGTCTCGATGCCGGAAACACCGAAATTTGGCTAACCTGGGCAGAATTATTTCTGGCGTTTGATGAGATGAACAATGCCATAAGAATAGTTCGAAAAGGAATAAAGAATAATACCGATTCGGTTTTAAAATACCGGTTGGTTGCTCTTTTACTCGAATTGGGAAAAGAGAGAGAAGCCTTGAAATTGCTAAAGATTGCGATGGAACAGGAGTTTGAAATGATTAACTTTCTTTTCGATATTTATCCTGAATCGGCAAGTAACAAAAAACTTAAAAAGGCGGTCGATAAATTTAAAGCCGATAATAATTTCGAATAATTTCCGTCACCAAAAATTTTCAAAATAGTAAGTATGAGCAGAACAGGAAAACAGTACCTCGTTTTAGTATTAAAAGGAATGGGAATGGGAGCAGCCGATGTTGTACCGGGTGTTTCGGGCGGAACAATTGCTTTTATTACCGGTATTTATGAAGAGTTAATAGATTCGATTAAATCGATAAATCTAAGTGCACTAAAACTTTTTTTTACAGGGAAATTTGCTGAATTCTGGAGTACCATAAACGGAACATTTTTAATTAGCGTACTTCTCGGAATCGGGATTAGCGTTTTTTCGTTTGCTAAAGGGTTGGAATATCTGTTAATTCATTTCCCCATTTTAGTTTGGTCGTTTTTTTTCGGGCTAATAGTTGCCTCGGCAATTTATGTTGCCCGCACAATAAAAACCTGGAATAATGGAACAATACTAGCCGGAATCGCCGGGATTGCAGTGGCTTACTCCATTACCATAATATCGCCGGCCGAAGCAAATACAAGTTATTGGTTTATTTTTGTTGCCGGTTCAATTGCTATTTGTGCTATGATTTTACCCGGAATCTCGGGTAGTTTTATTTTGGTTCTCCTCGGAATGTATAAGTTTGTTTTGGCTGCGGTTAGCAATCTCGAAATATCTGTAATTCTAACTTTTATGGTGGGGGCTGCCGTTGGAATTATCGCCTTTTCAAATGTTTTATCGTGGCTGCTGAAAAAATACCACAACTCTACCATTGCTATTCTTGCCGGTTTTATGGTGGGCTCACTAAATAAAGTGTGGCCATGGAAACAAATTACCGAAACTTTTATCGACCGTCACGGCGAAATAAAGCCACTTGTTGAAGTAAATGTTTCACCTTCTGCCTTTGAGAAAATTACCGGAAGCAGCTCTCTCGTTGTTGAAGCTGTTTTACTTGCAATTGTTGGCTTTGCACTTATTTTTATTATTGAAGGAGTTTCGAAAAAACTGGCAAAATCGAAATAAACTACGTAATTACTCACAACTCATTAATGAATTATGAAACGATACGGATTAATCGGCTACCCACTAACACATTCGTTCTCGAAAAGGTACTTTACCGAGAAATTTGAGACGAAAAAGATAGATTCTACCTATGAGAATTTTGAAATTGACAACATCGATAAATTCCCTGAAATCATAAAAAATAATCCTGAAATTATTGGGCTGAATGTAACCATTCCATACAAAGAACAGGTGATTCCGTTTTTAGACGAGTTAAACGATTCGGCACGCGAAATTGGTGCAGTAAACACGGTTAAAATTACCCGAAGCCAATCGGGAGTTCATTTAAAAGGGTTTAATACCGACACATTCGGGTTCGAGAGTTCGCTAAAACCGCTGCTAAAACCACACCATAATAAAGCATTAATTTTAGGAACCGGAGGTGCTTCAAAGGCATTAAAATATGTACTTTCAAAGTTGGGAATCGACTTCATTTCTGCATCGATTGAGGAACTGAAAGAGAACGAAATAAGGTACGAAGATATTGATGAGGCGATGATGGCCGAACGGTTGCTAATCATTCACGCAACTCCGTTGGGAACTTTCCCGAAAACCGATGCTTGTGCAAATATTCCTTATGAATTTATTACCGAAAAACACCTGCTTTTCGATTTGGTTTACAATCCCGAAGTAACACTTTTTTTACAAAAAGGAGCCGAAAAAGGGGCAACCATTAAAAACGGTTACGATATGTTGCTTGGGCAAGCCAATAAAGCATACGAAATTTGGAACGAATAAAACAAAACGATAAATGGATAAAAC
>JALUZN010000515.1 GCA_027011835.1 Draconibacterium sp.
AAACGTGAAAGTTTGGCTAGCCAATTTCATCAAAGATAATCTCACTTCTGAAATAATTCAATCTATAACTCATCATAAACTTTTTTTGGATGCATATATGGGGTGTTTTGTTTCCTAATTGGTATTATTTATAGCGAAATATTAAACAGAAAATACTCTTAACAATGGTTCGGCGCATTTCTACAAATGCCTCACGAACAAAGAATTACAAAACATAGGATATTTGTCGTAATTTATAAAAGAATCAGACCTTTGCGACTTTGCGAGAAACAAAAATATTACGAAGTATTGTCTTAATACTCAAACCGGAATTCCTATTTCCTGTCGATAAGCTCGACAAAATTTTTCGCCAGATTTTTCCGCGAATACTTTTCGCACGAGTTCGATTCTGCTTTTAACTCTCCGGCAAGAAACCGGTTAAAATAGTTTTCCAGTGTCGATTTAATTCCTTCAACATCATCGAAATTATGAGCAACTCCTGAATTTGTTTCCGAAATTACCCATGCAAACTGAAAGTTACCTTCAATAAAACCAGACATTGAGGTAGTTGGGATGGTATCGTCATCAATTACTACTCCACCCGAGCCCGAAACCTGTACCCATTTACCAACACCCTGCGTTGGCGTATTTGCCGCCATTGTCACCGAAATATTTCCAGCTGTTCCACAAATACTTTGGTCGGGACCTGCATCGGCAGTTGTGGCTTCGGGAGCAATAGTAATTATTACTGTATCGAGAGTTGGCAAACAACCACCACCCGACGAAATAGCCCATTCAAACCGGTATGTTCCATCAACTGCACCTGTAACCGATGTATTGTATAAAGTATTATCTGTAATTGTTGGCGTATTCGGCCCTGAAACTACAGTCCACACACCTGTTCCGGGAGACGGGTCATTTCCATCTAAATTAAACGTAGTTGTTCCGCTGGCTAAACAGTTATCGCCTCCGGCATCGGCAACAATTGGGCCTTGGGTATCGTTGGTGGTAACAATCATTGTATCAACAATTGTATCGCACATGTTATACATATACCACTCTAACGTATAAGTTGAGTTGGCAACCATTCCGGTTACGGTAGCTTTCGGATCCGAATCGTCGGAAATAGTTATTCCTGTATTAGGCGTTATTATCCATCTTCCCCATTCGTTATGAGCCGGATAATTTCCATCTAGATAAACGGGTGTGTTAATACAAACCGTTTGGTCGGGTCCGGCATCAACAGTTACCGGAATAACATCGGCAACTACAACATTGACATCATCTTCGTTTTGCCCGCAAAAGAGACCGTTGGAAGTAGTCCACCTAAAAACGTATGTTCCATTTTCTAAATCTCTAATTACTGTTGAGCTTTCGTGAGAATCAACAATTGTCGCAATATTCGGTACTGAAACCTGCGACCAGGTTCCGATACCGGAAACCGGAATATTTCCTACCAATGTTGAAGTATCGATATGGCAAGACAGAAGTTGGTCGGTACCGGCATTGGCACCATCTGCCGGTCTCGAAGCAATTACAGCAACACGGTCGTACGCATCGTCGCACGTAGTACCAATTGCTGCTGCTTTATGCATTTGAATGATATATACTCCTCCTTCTGATAAACCACCTACAATTAAAGGATTTGTTATTACCGCATATTCAGGAGTTGGAATTACCGGATGCTCGGCAGTAACCGGTCCGCTAATAATCTGCCAGGTTAATGCACCTCCTCCAGTTGAGTTATATGCAATTGTTGTTTGTTTTGTACCACACGCCAAATCAATTTCATCGGAAGTAATATCTATCGTAGGCGGAGCTGAATAATGCACATTTACACCTGCATGGCTTTCGCAGTTTGTAGCACCATTTGTTATTTTATATAGAAAAGTATAATTGCTTGTACCATCTAAACCTGTAACTGAAGTAATAGGATTGGTGGGATTAACAATTGTTGCCCCTCCCGGACCAGACACCTGTGACCACTCACCAGTTTCACCGGTATAAAGCGGAGCAATCCCTTCCAAAACAATTTCTGTCCGGCCATCGCAAAAATTAAGATTCTGGACTGTACCTCCGGCATCGGTAACATCAGGTGTTGGTGGCGGAACAGTAACTGTAACCTGATCGCTACCCGACACACACACCCCTGTTACATCCCACTGAAAAACATAAACCCCTTCAATAAGATTGGAAACACTGGTTAAATTATTATGAATATCGTTTATGTTTGGCACATTCGTACCACTAACCACTGTCCATGTTCCCTGTTGTCCATCGATACCCGAGCCGGCATAAGAACCCGAGAGAAATGTTGATTGTGTTGCGGAATAACAATGACCAAGTGTTTGGTCAGCACCGGCATCAACGGGCATTTCACCTCCTAAATTTGTAACGGTAACGGTATCATAAGAAAAACATCCGTTGCTGTTGGTAATGGTCCATTGTAGTTTTGCACTACCAGAAGTAGTTTCTGCCAAAGTAATTGTAGAAGTTGGCGAAGTAGCATCCGATATACTGACTCCCATATTCGCTCCAACAATTGCCCAATGTCCGGTCTCATTTATTCCGGGCGAATTAGCTGCTAACAAGTAACTCCCGGGCACTCTTCAATATCGGCACCGGCATCGGCAGTAGTAATGGGCAAGACCGTATTTACCACATCCTGATACACCAACAAGCCATCATCACAAACGGTAGAGATTCGAAATGTATAGGTTTCTCCTCCAACAGCTCCTAGTATTTGTGTTTTCAGCGAATTCGGACTTTCGATAATTACACTTGGCCCCGACACTTGGGTCCAAACAATATTTGTATCGGGCTGTTCGAACAATCCCGAAGCAGCACCGTGCAATACCAGCTCCTCGCCAACGCAAACCGATTGCGAAACCCCTGAATTTACACCACAGTTTTGTGCGCTTACCGAAACGGAAAACAGACCTAACAAAACAAACAGAATAATTTTTACATGAGTAAAAAGAGTCTTTGAAATAGTAGAATTTTTCATATTTGGTTTAATTTTTTCTTGTCAACAATGCTCAAATTTAAGAATTTATAACAATTGCCTGCACTGTTTGTTATATTTTACCGGACATTTATTGTTAGGAATGCAACTATTTAAAACAAGTCTAAATAGTTAACAAATACATAAACACAAACCCAAGCTTTCGCAAACAACCTTTTGAAACTTAACAATTATTGCAAATAAATTGTTTAAAATTCAGGATGATTATCGAGCGTTTCGATGTTCATGGGGATTGGGTTTATTGGCAAAAAACCAAGCGAAGTAAAATGAGATCAATCCCAATAAATTTTAGAAGCAGATTTTAAAAATACTCAATCCAAATAGAATTAGTTTTTCGAAATAACCGTTCCAGGCTTGAAATAAGCTTCGTACTTGTTTTCCGAGTTTAACTCCTCAATTGCCCGTTTAATTCCTTTGTCGTCGTTTATTGCCGAACGAATAGCACCTTTTTGGTAGTAGTATCTCGAAACAATTTCGTCTTTTAACAGTTCGCTAATTTCATCTTTAAACTGGGTTAAATCTTTCTCTAAATTTGGTTCGAGCTTTACTTTTAGCGCTTCAAATTCTGTTTCAGCCAACCCATAATATTTTTCACGTTTTGCCTCTTTAATCAGATCTTCCAGCTCGTTTTTCGATTGCGATTCGTATTCAAAATCGCTTTCTGTTACAAACGTTGAAAACTGGTTGTAGATGTTATCTGTAATTTCAAAATCTTCGGGTTGCGGAATGCTTTCGTTTTCACTTGCAAATTTAGTTGCAAAATCGAATACTTTAGATTTAGTAATCAGTTCAATACTTAAAATACTTAAATCATCGCTTTTAATTTTAATGTCGGGAATAATTCCACCACCGTCGTAAACTTTCCGTCCGTTTTTAGTTGAAAACTCCGAGATTAGCGAATCGGGGACTGTGCCAACGCTGCCATCTTCGTTACGGTGCGAATAGTCGAGTGCCTGAATGCAGCGGCCACTTGGAATATAATATTTTGCGGTGGTAACTTTAAGTTTTGTGTTGTAACTTAAGTCGCGGGTAGTTTGTACCAGTCCTTTCCCAAAAGTACGCGTTCCTACAATAATGCCACGGTCGAGGTCTTGAAGTGCACCCGATACAATTTCTGATGCCGATGCCGAGCCCCGGTTTGTTAAAACTGCAATACGAATGGTTGTGTCGAGCGGCTCGTTCATGGCTTTATAGGTTTTGTCCCACTGTTTTACTTTTCCACGTGTACTTACAATCTCTTCGCCTTTCGGCACAAAAAGGTTAACAATCTTTACCGCTTCCATTAAAAGTCCGCCCGGATTTGAGCGTAAATCGAACACCAGCGATTTTGGGTTGTTCTTTTTTAAATCGAGAAGAGCTTTTTTTACATCCTCGCTACAGTTTGCTGTAAAACTTGTTAACCGAATGTAGGCCGTATTTTCGTCTAACATTCCATAATAAGGAACAGCGTCGATTGAAATTTTTTCGCGAACAACATCAACAACAAATGGCTTTTTAACTCCGTAGCGTTGAATTTTAATTTTTACGGGCTTATTTGCCGGGCCTTTTAACAGGCTGCTCACATCTTTTGTGCTCATGTTTTTTGTCGATTTGCCCGACACTTCAAGTAATACGTCGCCGGCTTTTAGTCCCGATTTATCGGCCGGAAACCCTTCGTAGGGTTCCGAAATTATGACTTTGCCATTTTGTTTGCTAATTACTGCCCCAATTCCGGCATATTCGCCGGTTGTCATAAATCTAAAATCCTCAATTTTATCTTCCGGAATATAGTTTGTATATGGGTCGAGCGAGGCTAACATTTCGTCGATACTGGTTTTAATCAGTTTGTTCGGATTAATGTCGTCGACATAAAACATATTTAACTCACGAAAAAGGGTATAATAGATATCGAGATTTTTAGCTATCGCAAAATTCTTTTCGTCGCGGGTAAAACTAAACGAACCAACTCCAATAACCGCTATTAAAACGATTGCTATCCAAAATTTTCTACTCTTCATTTCAACTGTTTTTTACTTTATAAAAAAACTCTACTAATAAATTCAAAAAAATAATCG
>JALUZN010000516.1 GCA_027011835.1 Draconibacterium sp.
AAATGGATATGTGGTCGATTGAAAATACGTTGCGCGATAAACTGTCGGGGCTGGAAGGCATTAAAAAACTCGATGTTTTCGACTTTGGAGCAACTGCCGTTTCGTCGATAAAAGCACCTTTAAATGTTCGTATAAAATCGGCTGTTGTCGATGGGTTAGCCGAAAAATCGTACACCATCGACGATGCCATAAAACAGGTAAAAGGGTTAACATCGGTATCGCGAAGCTGGGACAAAGACTTTACCGAAATTGTGTTGGATATTGACGAAAACAAAGCGCTGAGTTACGGAATTACGCCTTACCAAATTGCAATGCAGATTCCGGTAAAAGGACAGGTTGTGGGACTGAATGCAAACCTGCAATCGTTAAATACACAAATGGTTCGGCTTTATATGAAAGGCAAATTCAGTCAAAATGAACAGACACTGAGATTGTTACCAATTAAAACAATGATGGGCAATGTTCCGTTGGAGACTTTTGCGAAAGTCTCAAAACGACTGACCTATGCAAAAATAGAGCGCGATAAAATGTTGTACAGTCTCGATATTGGTGGGTACCGTGCAAAACGGCCAATTACCCATCTTACCGAAGATGCCGAAGCAGCTCTTAAAAAAATAAAAGCCGAAAATGGCGAGGTAATTATTTCGCAGGAGGGAGATATTACCCAAATTGAAGACAGTTTCCAGCGAATGTTGAAAGCCATTGGACTTGGAGTTTTGATTTTGATAATGGTTTTAATTGCCATTTACCGGTCGGTAAAAATGTCGCTGATTATGATTTTGGTACTTCCACTTTCGTTGATTGGTGCTGCCTGGGGAATGTTACTTTTCCACAAACCTAGTTGTATGCCAAGTATGTTGGGAATTCTGCTGTTGTTTGGCATCATCATAAAAAATGCGGTTCTGCTAATTGACTTCTACCAGAAATACCGCGAGAGTGGCGAAAGTCCGTACGAAAGTGCCATCGAAAGTGTACGCGTTCGTTTCCGCCCGGTAATGATGACCGCCTTTGGAACCATTGCCGGAATGATTCCTATAGCACTGGAACAAGCAGTAGGTTTAGAACGATTGAGCCCGCTTGCCGATGTGGCCGTTGGCGGACTGTTGATAGGAACACTGTTAACACTGATTTATGTTCCGATGTTTGCCTATATGGTTGACAAGAAAAAAATTAAAAAAGCTAAAGCATAAATACTAAAAAGTCATCGGATGAATGAATTCATCCGATGACTAAAAATTATAAACAATTAAAAACATTTACCATGAAAAAACTAATTTATACAGTACTTTTTATATTTGCTTTAAGCAGTATAAGTACAGCACAAACATCCTTCGACAAGGATATGACAAAACTACACAACGATATTTTCAAATCGTGTGGAATGATTAAAAGTAAAGAGGCTAAAGACAACGCAAAAATTTTAAAAAGCCTTGCCGGATTAAAAGATGAGATTTCGGCATTACAAAAAAAGTACGTAAAACACACACCAAAAGAGTATGCTAAAGACCCATTGTTTGCATCCTATTTCTTTCAACTTAAAGATGTTGCCGACATTCTTTCGGAACGTGTAAAACGTAGCGATTACAAAGCCGCAGTAATGAACTGTTCAGGTTTTTGCAAAACATTCAATAAAATGCACATGATAAACGGCACACTCGATTTAACCGATGTAATGTTTATGTGGAACATGCAAATTACCATGACCAACTTTATGATTAATGCCGGAAATACAAAAGGCGCAGCAATGAGTGCAAAAAAAATTCCGGCACTACATAATATGGTTATTGCAAAAAAAGAGAAAAAGAATAGTTCCGAGTTTAACATTCTATTTAAAAGTTTAGACAAAAACTATCAAACCTGGCTAAAAGCTGTAGAAAACAAAAACTTTAAGGAAGCTAAAAAACAAGCAAAAACGTTTAATGCAGCTTTCCCTATGGTTTTTAAAAAAACGTTGTAAACATTAAGACGTTATAAGAAATATTCGTTAGTTTTTTATTCCAGAAGAAATCTCTGGGAGGAATTCCTGCGGAATAAAGAACTATAAAAAAAAGTAGACTAATGGTATTAAATTTTCTGATAATAACTTTAATTGTAGGTTTTGTTACAGCCGGATTAAAAATCAGGTTCGACCGATTTTTCACCATATTGTTGTTGTTGTTTGTTTTCGGGAAAACAATAACCGAATCGGTAAATATATTTTTATGGGTAATTATGCTTGGTGCATTAATGGTTATTCTCGACAATAAGGAGAAAATAGCGAAAATGCCCAAACCAATGAAAACCAAACTATTTGTGGTTATTCCAACATTCACGCTTTTTGCTTCGTTTTTTGGTAGTTGGTTATTTGTTAATATATCGAATAAAACATTGATAATAATACTTGGCATTCTTGCCATTCTTTACGGATTGCGTTTGGTGTTAATCCATTTTAAAAAACACGAAATGGAGTACGAAGACGGGAATCCGCTTATCACAAAAATGTGCGGGTTATTCGGTCCCTGGATTAGTGGTTTTTTTATTGGATTAATTGGTACTTCATTAAAACCGTTAAAGATGTCGTTTGCCGTTAAAATTGGTAAAATGAACATTAAAAAAGTTTATTTAGGAAACGTAATTACCACATTCTTTGCCTCACTGTTTTCAATAATTTGGCATTTTACTCTTTCAAAAAATTCGGGGTCAGCCATATTTTACGAACAGATGATTTTGGGAATGGCAATTTGGACCGGTATTCATTATATGTTCGAATTAACCGACCTGTTCTTTAAAAACAAATGGCAAAAAGTATTTCAAATAATAATTGGAATAGCATTGGTTCTTGCTTCAGTTAAAATATTTGCGTTGATATAAATTGAAGTAAAAATAAAATTAGATTTGATGATGATGGATGGACTGGAAGACAGGAGTAGATAGATGGAAGATGGGAAGAAAATTTACAACTGCTATATTTTTTAACTCCCTCCTCCTCTCTTCCTATTTCGGGAAAAAAGAATTTCGACACGAGATAACTGTATTGAATGCAGCTCTTTTCCCTTTAACAGGGGAAAATTTAAAAAGGACGAGAAACTGAAATAGGGCAACCTGACGAGGCTGCTCCAACAAACAATTTCAGGTAAAAAGTTCAAAATGTTAAACAATTTAAAATCTAAAAAAAATGAAAAAGATTACATTTTTTCGCAGTACTGTTTTTCATAAACGGGCAAGCTTCTTTTGCTCAGGAGAAAAACTGCAATTACTACCTACAAAGTAAGTTTACCCACAGGCAATTTCAATGATGGTTCAGTGGCCGGATTGCACGGAACAGGGAACCCGATTAAACGTTGAATAATATGGGTTAAACCGAATTCCATTGCTTCCCGACCTCGGCACCGAAACAGGATTACCACCTAATAGATAGATTAGGTAAACTTAGAAACTGGTTATAAAATTCTACCGAAAAAAGTAGTTTCGAATAACCTTGCTACTTATGGCCAGTACAAATTGTCTCCAATCGTAGTTACTGGAATATGCGTACCGGATAATATTTAAATTCTAATTAGTACGAAAAAGAACAGCCCCGTCGGACTGCTCTTTTAAACAATTTCATGCAAAAAGCACAAAATGTTAAACAGGTACAAAATTAAAATAATTAATGAGACTATGAATGGCCAGTTTCCCGATGGTTTTTTATTGATATCAACAAAAATTCCATTTGTGCAAAAACTTGAACATCAAAAAAACAAAACAAAATGGAACCACAAAAGTACAAATCGATTGTAAGGAGGTTATTATCTCTCGCCGGGATTGAAATTAATGGCAGCAATCCCTGGGACATTCAGGTACACGACAAACGGTTTTATAAACGTGTGATTACCCAAGTTGAGTTGGGACTTGGCGAATCGTATATGGAGAAATGGTGGGATGTGGAGAATTTAGATGACATGATTTATAAAATCATTATCACCAATTTAAGCGATGAAGTAAAACATAATTACAAAGTAGCGTTGCAACTCGCCGGTTTCTGGCTTATTAACATGCAGTCGCGACGGCGGGCGTTTATTATTGGGGAAAGGCACTACGATTTAGGTAACGATTTATTCCGAAACATGCTCGACAAACGGATGAATTATAGCTGTGCTTACTGGAAAGATGCAACAACACTCGATGAAGCACAGGAAAACAAGTTGGAGCTGATTTGTAAAAAACTTTATTTGGAACCGGGAATGAAAGTGCTGGACATCGGTTGCGGATGGGGAGCTTTCGATAAATATGCAGCCGAAAAATACGGAGTTGAGGTAGTTGGAATTACGGTTTCGAAAGAACAAGTTACACTTGCAAAGGAGTTGTGCAAAGGTCTGCCTGTAGAATTCAGATTACAGGATTATCGCGATGTAAATGAAAAATTCGATAGAATAGTTTCGGTTGGAATGATTGAGCATGTTGGCCATAAAAATTACAGAGAATATTTTAAAGTGGCCGAGAGATGCTTAAACAGTGACGGATTATTTTTACTTCACACAATTGGTAATTTTCGCTCGGTAAAAAGCATAAATGCATGGACACATAAATATATTTTCCCGAATGGAATGCTGCCATCGGTTGCTCAACTTGCAAAAGCCGTTGAGGGACTATTTATTATTGAAGACCTGCATAATTTTGGAGCCGATTACGATAAAACATTAATGGAATGGCATAAGAATTTCAATAATAGCTGGAATGAAATTCAAGACAAATACGGGGAGCAGTTTTTCAGAATGTGGAACTACTTTTTGCTCTCGAGTGCCGGCGCTTTTCGTGCAAGAAACACGAACCAACTTTGGCAGATAGTACTGTCGAAAACCGGTGTTGCCGGAGGATATGTACCGGTTAGGTGAAAACTTTCTTAATCGTATAAAACCCAAAAACAAAAGGGTTATTCGTTTTAAATTATCCAATAAAAAGAGAGATAATTATTCTGATTAACGGGTCAAAAATAATAATAAACAGATGAAACATCATGGTAAGTAAGATTTGGCACACAGGAGCATGATTAAGTTAAAGCACTAATTTTCTTGTCTTGTGTCTTGGTTCTAGTAT
>JALUZN010000517.1 GCA_027011835.1 Draconibacterium sp.
GTTTTTTAATGTTGCCAAATAGTTGCTGTAATGCGATTTCTCATCGGTATCGTTTAATCCTTCGAAACCCACATCCTGATAAACTCGTGAAGTGGGGTTATTGTCGAAAGCATTAACCAGCGATTGCAACGTGGAAACGCGCCCCCAAATTGTGGTATCGACATTTACAACTTCCTCTGTTGTTGGCAATCCGTTTTCGAATGCTTTTCTTGAATCTTTTAATACATCTTCAGAAACATCGCCAAGGTTAAAATAGAGGTCTCCTCCCTGATGCTGATCGAGCGAATCGTTTACAAACGGGTCCATCATCCAAAACTCAATAAACTCGATGTTTGAAGTTTCGAAATCGCTGGTTTCAATTTTTCGCATAATTCCGCCCCACCTTGTCTTCGGGTCTTTTAACGTACCGTCAGGGTTCACTCCCGAAGAGTAGTTGGTTGGTGCAGCATCGAAGTTATACGGGCCACGTTCTTTTGGGTAAAATGCAAGGTCGAATACAGGAATATTTGTTGGCTGACCTACCGGAGATTCTTTGGCAGGAAAAATCTCTTTTTCGAATACTTCGCGTACAAAGTGGTTCGACTGCATATCTTTATCGTTTTTAATATGGCTGGGGGTAAGACTATTGTTCCGTAAGAAAAGCGGGTCGATAATATAGAATGCCAGTTTTGCCCGGTTAATTCCGTACTCGAGCGAGTTGGTTAAATTTGCTTCGGGGAAAAGATCGTTTTGATACTGTGGCGTACTTGCCAGCACCCACGATTGCCGTGTTTTCAGGTTAATGGTTGTTTTTGTTGCTTCAAAATCGTCGATGTAGGCAGCACCTTTTGTAGCTTTCGAATGCCCCGGGATTAATTGTGCCACTTCCCCTTCAAAATCAATTGTCGATGGAGTTTTTGTTGTATAAAAAGGAAGTTTATCGAGTGCACGTGTAATCATCATACTTTCTGACGAATAGCGCATATCCATACCAACTTGCAAGTTCGAAACGGGATCGTTTCCGTAATCAACTTTCGAAGTTAGTGGCCGCTCGTGCATATAGAGTGCAGTTGCCCCAATATTGAAGTTATCGGAGAAAGCGTAGTTTGCATAGGCACCCATTAATGTTTTTCGCTGCATGGTAAACAGGTCTTCGCTTTCGGTGGAGACCTGAATTGGCGTGCCCGCTTCGAGCAGTGCCTGATTGATAATTTTTACCCGCCCCAATGTATAATCGACTGTATAATCAACATTTTCGACCAAAATACGACCGCCTGCCGTAACTTTTACCGAGCCCTGTGCTAAATTTAATGCCCCCAGACTAATGTCGGAACTCGAAGAGCCTTTGTAGCTTCCGACCAGTTTGTACTTATTATGTTCGGCATCTTGTTCGGCATAAACACGCGTTGAATCGTAGAGCGATTGAAACGTAAATTTCTTTATCAAATCGGGATCCTGGATTGAATCGGCCAAATGTTTTCCAAATGGTTCGATTACCGGAAAGATGATTCGTCCTTTGGCTGAATTTACGGTTATTCCTTCAATGTAGTCGAACATCCCGTCTTTATTAGGGTCGAGCTGCTTATTCAGTTTATCGAGGTTCATCACCTCCAATAAAATATGGCCGTTTATTCTACTATCTGGTAGGTAGTTAATGTATGTTCCTGTTGAATCGTTCTGATAAACGACATTTAAATTAAACTCGTCGTTGGTAAGCTGATATGCATTTAAATTGTAAATGTTTTTCATCATTAAATCCCATGTTGGAAGTAATGGCGACAAGTTTGTGCCTTTTAACAGTTTCAATATTAACGTATTTGGGGCACTAATTCCGTCGGTCGAGAATTCACCAACCTGAAACGTTTTTCCGTTTGACGTGAAGTTAAAAGCAACAGCCAACACTTCGTCGGTGTTTAACGAAGTGTTTAGCGAGATGTAGCCCAACTGCTGATTTACGGTATATTCCGACGGGCTAAGTTTTCGTGCCTGCTCAATTTTTTCGTAGTCGCGGCCTCCAATAAAATCCTGTCCGAATTGCGCCATCTCCTGAGTAATTTTCGACACATCGCGAATTGCTGCATGGGTATTTACCATTTCGTAATACAGTCCGTTGGCATCGTTATGAGGGAAAATATTTTCGGGATACGGCAGTCCCGGTGTTTCCTGAAACTGCGGTACATTGTTATAAATATTTTTATCGTGTTCTCCCAAATCCTGAAACGAAATAATATTACGTGCTTCGGTAAAGTTGTTCGACTTATTTGTTACCCACACTTCAATTTTATTTATATGAATGGGCGACCGTGGAACGGCCGTATTTTGCAGCCATTCGTCGTAATGGTCGCGGAAATATTGCGCAAGGAAAAAGTGCCGGTTAGCATCGTAATCGGCAGCCGAAAGCTCGAAATTTGTAATTTGTGCACCTCCTTCGGTTTCAACTGTTTTCGACTCTCCTTTATGTTGCGAAAAGAGTGTGGTTACTGTTAATTTTCCAAATTGCATTTCGGCCTTAATACCAAAAAGGTTCGACGCTCCGGTAATTAGCGAGCCGTTTAAAGGCAACGAAACGTTACCGGCTTCAATTCGTTTTAAAATTTCATCCTCGTCGCCAGTGTATTCGAGGTTCATTTTATTTTCGTAATCGAATGTGGCCTCGGTATTGTAGTTCACCCGCATATTCATTTTGGTTCCAATTTGCCCCATCACATTCATCTGTATTTTCTCGTCGAAGTCGAAGGTGGGAACTTTCCGTAACCGTTCGGGAATTGCAGGGTTTTCGGTGGCATTCATTTGGTAGCCGAAACTTACTTCGACAAAACCTTGCGGCTGAATATTAATTGTGTTACCGCCAAAAATACGATTGAATGCTTCGCCCCCCACAGTAAGTTGCGGAATAAGCGATTTTTGCTGATCCAAATCGTGAATCCGTGTACGTTGTTTCCAATAGTTTTTTACCGAATTTTCAAAGTCGTATTTTGCATACTCGTCGAGCGACATACTTTGTGGCAAACGATAATTTAGGTTACCAATTTTTTCGTAAAAAACGTACTGCCCACTCACCGGGTCGTACTCAATCTCGTATTTTATATTATCGGGATTATTTAGAAAGAGTTTTATTGAGTCTTGCTTTGAATAACCAAATGCCGGCTGGTCTTTAAACGGGAATGGCAGTGTTCCTATGGTATCTGCTTGCACTGTATCCGGAACTTGCGCCAATACAATTTCGCCCGAGAAATCGTTTACTCCGGCAAATGCCGAACCGGCAAATGCAAGTAAAACGACAAATAGGAACAAGAAGTATATTTTACGTAAACTTCGGGTCAATTTCATTATTGGTTATAACCTTTTTAAAGCTTGTTTAATTACGCTCTCAACAGTTGCGTCAGGCTGTTCCTGAAGTATTTTCGAGATTGCTTTTTCGGCATCTCGTTTCGCAAACCCCAGCATAACTAATGCAGATAACGATTCATTTCGAATTGTATTGTCTGATGAAAGCAAAATATGACTCGAATCGGCTAATTTTCCCAGCTTGTCTTTTAAGTCGATAATAATTCGTTGAGCTGTTTTTGCGCCAATGCCCTTCACTGCTTTTAAAACGGCAACGTTTTCGGTGGTTACGGCAGCAATCAACTCTTCTTTATTTAACGACGAAAGCATTACAATTGCAGTGGCAGCTCCAACGCCGCTTACCGAAATTAAATTACGAAAAAGATCGCGCTCTCCTTTATCAAAAAAACCGTATAAAATATGTGCGTCGTCGCGCACAACCTGATGCAATAAAAGTGTTCCCTCTTTTTTGCCGTTTATTTTACTGTATGTATTTAACGATACATTAATAAAATAGCCTATTCCTCCAGCTTCAATGATAATGCTCGCCGGATTTACATCAACAATATTTCCACGTATAAATTCGTACATTCAGCATTTGGTTTAAAAATTATTCGTCTCCGGCTTCAATATCAACGCTTTCATCAACCTGATTTGGATTGATATTATATTTTCGTAATGGATTCTTCGAAATCTCGGCATAAATTTTTCTGTTTTTAAAAATATCGATGGCGAGGTAGAGTGCCTGACGGAACGATTCGGGCGATGCAACACCCTCGCCGGCCAGTGAATATGCTGTGCCATGCGATGGCGAGGTTCGCACAATTGGTAGTCCGGCAGTGTAATTTACCCCACGCTCGAACGATGCCAATTTAAAGGGAATCAACCCCTGGTCGTGATACATCGCCAAAATTGCATCGAATTTTCTGTAATCTTCCGAACCAAAAAAACCATCGGCAGGGAACGGCCCCAAAGCAATAATTCCCTCTTTTTTGGCTTGTTCAATGGCCGGAATAATTATCTCTTTCTCTTCCGTTCCAAGCAGTCCGTTATCGCCGGCGTGCGGATTTAACCCAAATACAGCAATTTTCGGTTTTGTTATCGAAAAGTCTTGCTGTAACGTTTTCGCAATTATTTTTATCTTCGAAAGAATTAGCTCTTTGGTTAAACTCTCGGCAACTTTTGCAACAGGAATGTGTGTTGTTACCACACCCATTTTCATTGTTTCGCTCACCATTAACATTGCATAATCTTCGGCATTAAAAATTTTCGCCAAATATTCGGTGTGGCCTGGAAAACTAAAGCTTTCGCTTTGAATATTATCTTTATTAATGGGGGCAGTAATTAATACATCGATAAATCCGTTTTGCAAATCGGAGCAAGCACGGTCTAATGCGGCAAAAGAGGCGTCTCCGGCATCGCGTGTCGATTTGCCCAACTCTACCCGCACATTATCGTCAATACAATTAATAATATGTGCTTTGCGTCCATGCGCTTCTTTTGTTGAACGAATATGATTAAAACTGAGGTTGTTAATATTTAGCGCCTTACGATGGTAAGCCGCAACTTTTGGCGATCCGTAAACGATGGGTGTACACATTTCCAGAATTCGTGGGTCGAGAAGTGTTTTCATTATCACTTCGTAACCAATTCCGTTTATATCGCCGTGCGAAATACCAACCCGTATTGTATTTTGATGTATCATTTTGTTTTAATTTCAGGTAAAAGTAATGAGGTGCAAAGTTAATTTTTTTAATCAATTTTTTTCAAAAAGTTATAAAGCAACCGCGTGCCAAAACCTGTTCCTCCCTCGGGGCGGTAATTGTCCTTTTCAAAAAGAAACGAAACACCTGCTGCATCGAGATGAATCCAATTATAATCGGTAAAATGCTCGAGAAATTTTCCGGCAATTGTTGTTTGTCCTTCACGACTTCCCAAATTATTTAAATCGGCAATTTTCGATTTTAACGGTTTTGCGAACTCCTCCCATAGCGGAACCTCAATAATTCTTTCAAAAGTTTCGTCTCCGGTCTCCTTTATTTTCTCAATATACTTTTCCGAATTTCCCATTCCAACAATGGCGTGGCTACTTGCAATCGACACCGCCGAGCCGGTTAACGTGGCAATGTCGATAACCAATTCGGGAGTGTATTTTTTTGCATACGAAAGGGCATCGGCTAAAATCATACGTCCTTCAGCATCGGTATTCATAATTTCAACCGTTGTTCCGTCGAACATGGTAATTATATCGCCCGGTGCATACGCATTCCCGTCGGGACGGTTGTCGGTTGCGGGAATTAATCCAACAACATGCACAGGCAGATTATTTTTAGCAACGGCGTAAAGTGTGGCGGCAACAACTGCTGCACCTGCCATGTCGCTTTTCATAAAGTCCATCGATTTGGCAGTGGGTTTTAAACTTAATCCTCCGGTATCGAAAACAACTCCTTTACCAACCAAAACTACCGGTTTTCTATTTGTTGCATTTTTGGGTTTCCACTCTAAAATATTAAATGTTGGCGGATCGATACTTCCTTTGTTTACGGCAAGCAGCCCCCCCATTTTCAGCGTTTCAATTTTTTGTTTGTTAAAAACTTCAACCGAAAATCCTGCCTCTTTTGCCATTTGTTCAATCTCGGCAGAGAATTGCGTAGCCGTTAAAAAAGAGAGGGGTTCGTTTACCAGATTTCTGGCATAGAAAACCGCTTCGGTAAGTGTAAGCAACTCTGTTATTTTATTGTCTGAAATTTCCCCGTCAAGAACTTTTATTTCGTCGAGCGAATACTCCTCCTTCTCTTTTTTATATTTGTCGAAAGTGTAACAGGCAAGCAACAATCCCTCTATAAAAGCCGGGAGGAAATTCGAGTTACTCAGGTTTTTTATTTGAATTGTTTTAATTTTGTCGGCTTTTAAAACAGCAAACAGTTTGGCTCCGGCAACTCTGGCCGCTTCAATTTGTAAATGCTCCTTTTTACCATCCTCTAGTTTCGCAAAAAACAAAATGTTGGGATATTTATTTAACGTACAGGTATCGTCTTTCTCCAGTTTCTTTTTTATATATCCCGATTCGTTGTTGCTTAACAATGCAAACGTAAGTTGTTCCGAATTGGTAAAAAGGGTTGCCAGAGAAGTGCTATCAGTTAAATCTGTTATTTTTGAAATTTGTGTATGCATAATTTATTTTTTTGCTAAAATAATATATTAATATTGTTTGCGGAAAATTATAAAACTTTTGGGAAGAGATTGATGAGTTATGAAAATTGATGCGATTTTTAACAAAGCGGCAAATTTGGAACCGCTGACACTTAAAGAGGGATTGTTTCTTTACGAAACAGCTCCCACAAACGAATTGATGCTGGTTGCCAACGAATGCCGGAAAAAGCAAGTTCCCGGGGGGAAAGTGGGATGGATAATCGACCGGAACATTAACATTACAAATGTATGTATCTCGGGTTGCAAGTTTTGTAATTTTCATTGTAAAATAAACGACAATGTTCAATACATTACAACTCTTGAAGAGTATTACAAGAAAATTGACGAGCTTTTTGCTGTTGGTGGACGACAGATTTTGGCACAGGGAGGAATGCACCCCGAACTGGGTCTCGACTTTTATATTCAACTTTTTTCCGATTTAAAACAACGCTACCCCGACTTAAAGATTCATGCACTCGGGCCTCCGGAGGTTGCATTTTTAGCAAAGAAATCGAGGAAGAGTTTCCGTGAAGTTCTGGAGGAGCTGGTTAAAGCCGGACTTGAAAGTTTACCGGGTGCCGGTGCCGAAATTCTTTCGGAACGAGTACGGAAAACAATTTCGCCGGGAAAATGCAGTGCCCGCGACTGGCTCGATGTGATGCGGGAAGCTCATAAAATGAATTTGGTAACATCGGCAACTATGATGTTCGGACACATTGAAACAAAACGGGAGCGGTTGCAACATTTAATTTCGATACGAGAGGTTCAAAGCGAAAAACCTGCAGGGAATCACGGTTTTGTAACATTTGTTCCCTGGCCGTTTATGGATGAGGGGACGGTTCTTCGTGACGAGGGAATTACAAACAATTCGACAGCAAACGACTATTTGCGGCTAATTGCAATGAGCCGAATTATGCTGAACAATGTTAAAAACATTCAGGCTTCGTGGTTAACCGTGGGAGCTACAACCGGCCAGCTTTGTTTGCACGGTGGTGCCAACGATTTTGGCTCAATTATGATGGAAGAGAATGTTGTTTCGGCGGCAGGAGCAGCCTATAATCTCGACACCGACGGAATTCAGCAGACAATTCGTGATGCCGGGTTCGAACCACGCTATCGGAATCAGGCGTATGAAGATGATATTTTGGCAACCTTTTAAATACTGTTTTTTTACATTCGAATATTTTTTTCAAAAAAATTTTTTCTTTTCAGAAAAGAAACTATTTTTGCATCGCTTTTGAAAAAGCAAACGTTCTTATAACAGATTGAAATTCTCTATTAGCTCAGTTGGTTAGAGCGGTCCCGATGTACTTCGGGATTAATCCGTAGGTCGTAAGACCGTTAACTTACTGGGAGAAAGAGAAAAAGAAATATTCCCTAGTAGCTCAGTTGGTTAGAGCGGCGGACTGTTAATCCGTAGGTCGTAGGTTCAAGTCCTACCTGGGGAGCAGGATAAAGGTTAGCAGATGCTAGCCTTTTTTTATTTGATCATGTTTTATATTTATATTCTATACTCCGAAAATGCTGACAAATATTACATTGGCCAAACCGATAATGTTGAAAGGAGACTTTTGGAACACAACGAACTTTCCGAAAATTCATTTACCTCGAAATATCGCCCTTGGGTTTTAATGGCAAAATTTGCAGTTGGAAATTCGAGGGGAGTGGCATTAAAAATTGAAAAACACATTAAAAAGCAAAAAAGCAGAAAATACATTGAGCAAATTATTGAAAGAAAATCTATTCAAAAACTAATTGAAAAATATAGCTCAGTTGGTTAGAGCGGTCCCGATGTACTTCGCATAGACGTCAACTTAGAGGACTACCTGGGGAGCTTAATAGAAAAGGTTGGCAATTTTGTCAACCTTTTTTCCGCACCTATTAAAACTTACTTAAACATAAGATATACAGACTTTTAATGGCGTCGTTTATGGGAAAAGAAAGTTTGAAATTTCCCAAAGCAGCTTGTGCTCCTTTTTCTTGTTGAAAAATGCTATAAAATTTTTCGATAAATCCATATTCACACGTCTGTAAGGCGACATAAAGAATGTGTCTTTGCTATGACATAAACTAAGCCGTATACGATGTGTTTTGTCTGTTGGGTTTACCCAATTTCTATTTGTCGTAATTAAAAAACCGGAGGTGGTGTCCCATTTTATCGCGCTTGGTTTTCATATATTTCTGATTGTGTTCGTTGGGCTCAATTTCGATGGGAACAATTTCGGCAACTTCCAATCCATATCCTTCCAGACCAATTCGTTTTACCGGGTTGTTGGTTAGCAATCTCATTTTCGATACGCCAAGTGCCGAAAGAATTTGTGCGCCAACCCCGTAATCGCGTTCATCGGCATTAAACCCAAGGTGCAGGTTTGCATCAACCGTATCAAGACCTTCGTCTTGCAATTTATATGCGGCAATTTTATTAAGCAATCCAATTCCTCGTCCTTCCTGCATCATATATACAATTACGCCCTTCCCCTCTTTTTCAATCAACCGCATCGACTCGTGCAGTTGGTCGCCACATTCGCAGCGCAGCGAGCCAAAAATATCGCCTGTCATACACGACGAATGAACCCGCGTTAAAATGGGCTCATCGGGTTCCCACTCGCCTTTAATCAGTGCAACGTGTTCGGCACCGTTCGATTTTTGGCGGAAAGGAATGATTCTGAATTCGCCAAATTGAGTGGGCAGATTTACCTCTTCGCCACGTTCGATTAAACTTTCGTTTTTAAACAGGTACGAGATTAAATCTTTTATACTTATCAGTTTCAGATTAAATTTCCCGGCCATTTTTGCCAGTTCCGGAAGGCGCGCCATTGTTCCGTCGTCGTTCATTATTTCTACTAAAACCCCCGAAGGTTTTAATCCTGCAAGGCGTGCCAAATCGACTGCGGCTTCGGTGTGCCCACTGCGGCGCAATACACCCCGGCTTTTTGCTTTTAACGGGAAAATATGCCCCGGACGTCCCAGTTGCTCGGGGCGTGTTTTATCGTTTACAAGCATCTGTATTGTTGTGGCACGGTCGGCAGCCGAAATACCCGTGGTTACATCGGGGTGAATAGCATCAACCGATACCGTAAAATTGGTTTCGTTCGACGATGTATTTTTCCCAACCATAAGATTGAGGTCGAGTTCGTTACAGCGTTCCTCGGTAAGAGCTACGCAAATTAACCCGCGCGCATGAATTGTCATAAAATTAATAATCTCGGGTGTAACCAGCTCCGAGGCAACAATTAAATCGCCTTCATTTTCTCTGTCTTCATCGTCGACAACAATTACCATTTCGCCATTTTTAATGGCCGAAACAGCTTCCTGAATTGTATTTAGCTTAATATCTGTCATTCTCAATTGTTTTTAAACCGTGTACAAAATTAGAACAATTATTTGCATTTAAATATTTATTATTTTTGAAGTGAAAAATTCAGAACAATAATTAATAATAGACCTGTTATGCCAGTAGTAAAAATTCAAACCAATTCCGAAGTTCACGATAAAGAAAAATTAATGGATAATGCAGCGAACCTGTTAAGCAATGTTTTAGGGAAACCGTTGCAATACATTATGGTTATTATCGACACAAATACCGATATGCTTTTTGCGGGCACCCGTGAGCCGCTGGCTTATATTGAACTAAAAAGTATTGGATTGCCGCAGAACCGGACTTCGGAAATTTCGGCAGAGTTGTGCAATTTTATCGAGAGGGAACTGAATGTAGTTCAAAACCGTATTTATATTGAATTTGCCGATGCACAACGAAATATGTTTGGATGGAACGGAGGAACATTTTAGGCCCGTTTCGATTTTTCCCAGTTAACCGATTGTCGCCCTTTAAAATAGCGAATTATTCCGCGAATTGAAGCATAATTTATGGTGGCAAAATAGTAGGGTACAAACAGCAGTTTAAAACGGATTTCCCGGTTTTCGAAATACCAACCCACAACTGCCAGTAAATAACTTAAAATCTGAATGTAGAAAAATACAGTATAGAACTGAAACTCGAACCAGCTATTTTGTTGAATAACAATAAACAGATTCACAAAAAAAAGTAAAACAAGCGAAATGGGGGCGAGTGTCCAACGGAGCACTTTATGCGAAAAATATTGCCACGAAAGAAGCCCGTATTTAAATGGATTCAACAGCCCTTTTAGTCTGAAAATAGTTTGAACTCCACCGGCAGCAATTCGTATTTTTCGTTTTAACTCCTCTTTTACATTTAGCGAAGCGGTCTCTTCGGCAAAAGCATTTGGTGTGTATGCAATGTGGTAGCCTTTTTGTGCTATCCGCAGCGAGATAATAAAATCGTCGAGCAGTGTGTCGGTTTCCACATCTTCGAAAAGTTCGGTGCGAATGGCAAAGAGTTCACCAACAGCACCCACTGCCGAGTTCAGTTCGGCATCCATATTTTTTATCCACGACTCGAATTTCCAGTACAACCCCTCGCCTGAACCGGCAGCAGCATCGGCCTCTTTTTCAACAATACGTTTTTCGCCGGCCACACATCCTGTTTTTTTGTTGCTGAATTTGGCAACAATTTCGCGAATCGACTGATTCCCTAAAATAGTATTTGTGTCGGAGAAAATAATAATAGGCGCTTTTACAAATTTCACTCCGCGGTTCATGGCGTGCATTTTGCCACGCCGTTCGCTTAAATGATATACTTCGAGTTTGTCGTATTTTTTAAGTAGTTCGGGTGTGCCGTCGTCGGAACCGTCGGTTACCCAAACGTATTGAATTTTCTCTTTCGGATAGTCGAGCGAAAAGGAATTCTCAACCTTCTGATGCACATAATCTTTTTCGTTAAACGCCGTAACAAACAGGCAAACATTGGGTTCGTAATTTTTGTCGGTTTTTAAAAAACGGTTGGGGAAAAACAGTTTCTTTAATTTTAGCAAAACAAACAGCACCAACGAATACCCAATAAAAGTATAAAACAAAATAAAAAGGAGTATCCAGAATAGTAGTGTCATAATTGTTCGATGTGCTTTTTGTAAAAATCGATTAATTTACTTGCCGAAGTTAAGTTATCAAATTTTTCGTGAATAAACTCAATGGCATTTTTACTTATTGAATCGAAATAGTCGCGGTTCTCAATCAGTTCAAAAATGGCACTGTTAAAATCGGCGGGTGTGTTTGCAACAATAATATTCTTGCCCGATGTGGTTGCAATTCCCTCTGTTCCAACGGTTGTCGACACAATTGGTTTTCCCAGTGCCATTCCTTCAATTACTTTAATTCGCATTCCACTCCCCGAATTTATGGGCACAATCATTATCGATTTTGAGTTCATAAATTCGTAGGCATCTTGCACTTCTCCCTCGAAAACTACATGGGGAGCCTCCAGTTTTTTTTGTAACCAATGTGGAGCATTTCTCCCGGCTACATAAAATTTAAGTTCGGGATATTTTTTATGAATATCGTTCCAGCAATTGTCCATAAACCAAACTAACCCTTCCTGGTTGGGGGTCCACTCCATCGACCCGATATGAAACAAGGTGGGGTGTTCCAAATTTTTGGCGTTTGGAATTAATACCGACGAGTCGATTCCGGTTTGCGAAACATGACTGGGTTTACTATTCCCTAAATCGTTCAGCAATTTTCCGTCGCGTTCGGTAATGGGAACAATTAAATCGTAGTCATTCAACAATCTTATTTCAAACTTTTTTATCCGCCGTGTTAGTATTTTTAAATACCATTTTTTTGCTCCCCGCGAATTGAGAGCTGTTCGTTCCCAAATTTCGTGTTCGATATTGTGGGCACGGTAAACAATTTTTGCCGTCGAATATTTTCTGATTATGGGAATATAAGGGCATACATAAAGCCCTTCGAGTTGAATAATATCGAACGTATTCTCTTCGAGCGTTCTTTTTAGTTCGGCCTTAAATGCTTTCGAAATAAAGCGGACAGCATTGTATGGTTTTCGCGAAAAAAGTAAATTCCAAAGTGCCGACAGTGCAAAGATGCGGGCAGGAACATCGACCAGTTTAAAGTTGGCTAAATCTTTTATCGGTTCGGGAATTTCGTCAACAGAAATATGATGCTTTGCCGTATTCATCGACAAAACAGTAACCTGATGCCCAAGCAACGAAAACCCGCGGGTTAAATTCATTGTGGCAATTGCACCTCCATCTTTTGTTGGATAAGGCACTTTATTGGTTACCTGCAGAATCTTCATCTTTTTTCTTTTTTATGAATCTTTTCAATCCCAGCTTTTTTAAAAATTTCGAATAAGTCTCGGCCGACATAATTGCCGAATCGGTTCCGGCTTTATACGACAGCCAAATACCAATTGGTAGAAATAAAAACGACGAGAACCACATTCCGGTAAACATTTGCCAAACATCTTCGCGTGCCGATTTTTCGCCGGTCATTGAAATAATGTAGTAGGCAATAAACAATAGAATAGATACAACTACCGGCATTCCGAGGCCGCCTTTGCGAATTATTGCCCCAAGTGGTGCCCCAATAAAAAAGAAAATTAATACCGCTATTGAAAGGGTAAATTTTCGGTGCCGTTCCATTTCGTGTTTATTAATGTACTTTTTGCGTTCGTACAATTGCCCTTGGTAGAGTGTTATATTTCGAATATTACTTTTTGCTATTTCAAGAGCATTTCCAACAATTTCAGCTTTTACCCATTTGTCAATTCCGGCAAAATATTCGTCGAAATTAAAAGTAGTGTCGGCTTCTATGGTGAGGTTACGCTTTAGCGAGTCGTTTGGTGCTGTTATATCGAACACACTCAATGTTAACGGGCGGTTAATGTTTATTTGTAAAATGAAATCGCGTAACCGTTTTTTATATTTTGTGGTTAGCGAATCTTCCATTAAAACAAGGTTATGGATATTTAACATGCGGTACGAATTTTTAAATATGCTTTCGTCGCTTTTATTAAATGCAAAATCTTTTACTCGTACCCGAATGGTTTGTTCTTTAAATTTATCGCGTCTGAAGGGGTGTTTTTTTCGCTCCTTTCTGTCTCTTGTTTTCTCTTCGGAGTAGTTAACACCACTATAGAGGGTAAGCACCATGTATTTTTTGTCGTCGGTCATTTGCATGTATCCCGAGTCGGCAACAGTAACATTTTCGTTATAATTGGTTCCGGTGTGGTTGTATATAAGGAGGTCGTACAATTTATTCGATTTAGTATCTTTTCGTCCTACTTTAATGCTGTAGCCGGTCATTTCGTTGGTAAAAACTCCTTGTTGTAAAACCAGTTCGGGTTTTTGCTGTTTTACACTGTACATTAATGTTGTAAACTTCAGGTTGGTGTACGGGAGTATTGTATTCGAGAAATAGAAAGCAATTATTGTAACAATTATTGCAATTACAATAAGTGGTCGCATAATTCGGAACAGCGAGATACCCGACGACTTCATGGCAACCAGTTCGTATTTTTCGCCCAGCGATCCAAAAGTCATAATCGATGCCAGTAGCATTGCCAGTGGAAATGCAAAGGGAAGCAGCCCGAACGAAGCATAGAAAAGCATTTCGGCTAAAACTTTAAAGTCGAGTCCTTTCCCAACCAAATCGTCGACATATTTCCAAAGAAACTGCATCAGAAGTACGAATACAACAATAAAGAAGGTCATGAAAAATGGCCCCAGGAAAGATTTTATTACGTACCAATGCAAGCGCTTCATACAAAGTTTTATTAAAAGAAACGTTTACAAAACTAAGTTATTTTAAGGATTAGGAAAGTAAAAGAAGGTGAAGAAAACACGATAAGTGAAAATTTGACATAAAAAATAACAATTGTATAAAAGTTACTTCTGCTACGACCCCAAAACATGTTTTAAATCAGATACCTGCGAATTCCAAAGTTCTTCGGTTTCTTCCACTTCATCTTCGTCTGAAAAATCGATAATTAACAGCGAAACGTCGCCGGTAAGTTCGTCGCGTGTAATTTTAAATTCAAAATAGGTATCTTCTTCATCAACCCAGGTAAACCGAACCATTACGTTTTCTTTTCGAAGGCTCATTTCTGCGGTCTGCTCAGAGTCGTTCCATATAAAGGTGAATAATTTTCCTTTTATTCGAACATCGTCGGCAAACCATTCGCTTAAACCCGAAGCGGTACTTAACCGATTATATAAAACTTTTGGAGAACAATTTATAACATATTCAAGCTGAACTTTTACTTTATCTGCCATGCGTTTGATTTTTTGCCAATATAATATATATGATTGTAACTTGCAACTCGCAAAAAAAGAGAAGCCTTAAATTCATAAATAAACAAATTACAATTGCTTGTATCGAATTATTTTGTCCGATTTTCTACCGAGTTTAAAATACGGTAACCCACCAACCTGTCGAAACGGCCGGCCGGAGCTTTGTAGTACACAAATATCTGATAGTCGTTTTCAGTTTCCCAGAAACTGCCTTCAATGTTTTTATCGTCGGCAATTGGCGAACCCTGCGGTACATAAACATACTGGAAATTGTAATAACCCTGTTTTAAAAGAAGTGTAAGTTCGTATTGACTTGTGTCGAAATTCCAGGTCATTTCGTTGCTTTTATTCGCATTCCAGCCGGTTAGTGCTCCAAAAACATTTACCGACCCACCCAATAGTATCGATTCGAGCTTTAAACTAAAGTGAGTAAAAACATAGTCGCATTCGGTATCGAAATCCTGTATTTCCGGGTCCTGACTTTCAATAACATATTTTCCGTTCATCTCTTTGTAGGCAAAAAACTTTTTATTTGCCCGTACTTCGCCCGGCATTAATGTTTTATGATAATAAGGCCGAAAAAAATCGGTCGACAGAACATTTTCTCCCGGAATTCGGTTGGTTCTAATGTCGAAATACCGGAATTCGTTTCCGGCTTCAAATACATTTTCGCGATTGTAACCGTACACCAACTCACCCTTTTTTATATACTGCGGTTTTAGGTCGCGAATGGCATTGTCCCAACGGTTGTTTTGCATTATAACCACTTTTATCTCGTCGCGAGCGTTAATTATCTCCATATTTTTATGGTAAACAGAGAAATCTATTTCCTGGTTTTCTCCTTTAAAAGCATCTTGTCTTGCCCGCCGCACTGTACCCACAATATCGGTTAACGGCTCAACAACATAAAAACGTTGCGAAATAATAATCTTTTCTTTGTCGGCATCTTCGTAAACCAATAGGGCATAATTTCCCGAAAGTTTAATCTGAACGTCTTCGTTTGGAATGGTAAGCTGATAGTTTACATAGTCGAAAGTTGTATTAAACGATAATTTATAATCGCGTATTTGATTTTCGACATAGCCGTCTAAATAGTCTTCCTGTACCAAAAAACTTTCGTTCCAATCGGCATCGCAATGAATAATGGTGTAGTAATAGTTTTTTACGTCGGCCGAAAGGTCGTCGAATTTAAATATCAACCTTGTATCTTCGTGCAAGGTTAAAACCGGATTCGATAGCTCAAACCCTTCGCGATACATTAGAACCGTTTTAATGTTTTCGTTATACACTGCATTCTCGTAGTAGAAATTATTGTTTTGCCCCAAAACGAGAGAAACGAACAAAAACGTAAAATTTATTAACAATGAAATTTTTTTCATATTGTACTTCTTAAAAAAGTGAAGATAGTTATTTTTTGAAATGATTGAAATTGTAAAATTTAATAAACGAACGAAAGTTTACTATTTAAAAGCTGTAATGTTTTTTTTTGAATTACAGCAAATTATCTATTCCATTCAATTAACGGAATTTAACAAAAATAATTGTGAATACAGCATCAACCTTTACGT
>JALUZN010000518.1 GCA_027011835.1 Draconibacterium sp.
AATTCATTCAGGCTTTCTTTTATTATAATTACTGTTCGTTTACCCATGCAGTAAATATACAAATTATTTAGGGTGTTTTGAAATTAAATTGGTATTAGAAATTGACCCGATTTATCAGGCAATTTCAATGGCCAATTTTATCAAGTATTTTACCCCTTGCAAAAAAAGAAAGGGCCGGCATGTTTTTTAGTCCTCAGAAGATGATTGCATTACTGGCTTTATTCCTGAGAAAGTTTCTCTCCGGCAGTTTCGGGAACCCATCCTCCACCAAGTGTTTTGTAGAGTTCTATATATGCCGACATTCTGCGTTGTAACAATTCGGTACGATAGAGTTCGATTTTAAACAACGAACGGTCGGCCTCTAAAACTTCCAAATAACTGGTTACTCCACCGTCGTACCTCTTTTTCGAAAGCATCGAAGCATTTTTAGATGCTTCTAACTGAACTTCAACAAACGATAACTCCTCTTCGATTGAACGTAAATTAATTAAAGCATTTTCTGTTTCTCGAAAAGCCATGGCAACTGTTTTCTTATAGTTGAGTTTTGTCTGCTCTGTACGTTCTTTTTCAACTTCAACCCTGCGTTTGTTTTTTCCGAACTGAAAAATTGGCCCAAAAATACCTGCACCTGCCGAGCCAATTATTGCATCGCTGGCATTAAAGGCCGATAAATCGGCACTTGCCAAACCCAGTAGCCCGGTTAAACTTATTGATGGGAAACGCATGGCCTGAGCAACTCCAATGCGGGCATTTTGCGCTACTACCATCTGCTCTGCTGCCAGAACATCGGGGCGGCGCGTAAGCAATTGCGATGGCAAACCAACCGGAATTGATTTGGGCACTGCTATACTGTCGATGGTTGTGTTGGTAATAATCTCGCGTGGATTTTCGCCAATTAATATACTTAACGCATTTTCGGCATATGCAATAGAACGTTTATAAACAGGTATTGCTCCTGCAGCAATTGCTTCCTGAATTTGCGCCTGATTTAGGTCAATCTCCGGAACAATTCCTTTATCGAATCTTTCTGATATTATTCGTAGCGACTCTTTTCTTGTTTCATGTGTTCGTTTCGCAATTTCGAGGCGTTTTCTAAAGTCGAGCAAGGTGTAATATGCGCTTGCAACTTCCGAAATTAAACTAATTTGAATGGCATTCCATCCAAACTCTGAAGCGACAAGTTCTGCCTTTGCTGCTTCGGTTGCCCGACGGTATTTCCCCCAAAAAACAAGTTCCCAGTTAACATTTGCATTTACCGAGAAAGAACCATTTGCTTTCTGCCCGGTAGGAAAATTCCCCATTGTATTTCCAAAGTTCGCATTTCCTCCATACGAAAACGAAGGATACATATCGGCTCGGGTCATTCCAAGGTAAGCTCGCGATTCCTGAATTCTTGATGCGGCAATTTGTGCATCGAAGTTATTTATTAGTGCCGAATCGAGAAGCGACACAAGTATTGAATCGTTAAAGAGTTCCTGCCATTCCATATCAACAATAGAAGTATCTACGGCACCTCCCTGAAACCGGAATGTATCAATAGAATCGATTCCAACTTCGACTTTTTGAAAATTGGGACCAACCATACAACTGCTTAAAGCAACAGTGAAAGCTACTATTGCCGATAACTTAAATAATATTGATTTATACTTTTTCATTTTTATTTTATCGTTAGTTAAACAGTTTTTTCATTATTCGAATTACTTTTTACTGCTAATTCTCTATCGCGTTGTTTTTCGTAGCCAAAAAGTTTACCTATAGCAACAAATAGCATTGGATACATAAAAACGCCAAGCAGTGTTGCCAGTCCCATTCCTCCAAGGAGTGCCATTCCCATTACTTTTCTTGCTTCGGCTCCCGAACCGGTTGCAATAACCAACGGGAATACACCAAGAATAAACGAGAATGCAGTCATTAAAATAGGTCTAAATCTTGATTTTGCTGCAACCATTGCAGCATCGAATAAGCTTAATCCTTTTTTAAACTCTTCGTTTGCAAACTCTACAATTAAGATTGCATTTTTTGCTGCCATACCAATTAACATCACGAACGACACTTGTGCAAAAATATTATTTTCAAAAGTCGGGCTTCCAAGTCTTCCCAGCCAGAGGGCTAAGAATGCACCAAATATTGCAAAGGGTGTTCCAAGCAAAATACTAAGTGGCAACGACCAGCTTTCGTACTGGGCAGCAAGAATTAGAAACACAAAAATAAGCGAGAATGTTAAAATTGCACCGAGAGAACCAGAAGCTATTTTTTCTTGATACGACATTGCATTCCAGGCATATCCCATATCTTTTGGAAGTACTTCGTCGGCAACTTCTTCTAAAGCAGTCATTGCTTCTGCCGATGTGTATCCGGGAGCCGGAGCTCCGGTAACTTCTGCCGAACGATATAGATTAAACCTTGTCGTATATTCGGGCCCTGAAACCGACTTGATTTCAACTAAAGTAGCCAATGGAACCATCTCTCCATCTTTGTTTTTTATAAAGAAATTATTGATGTCCTTTTCGCTACTTCTGTATTGTGGTTCGGCTTGCAGGTAGGTTTTGTACAACCTTCCAAATCGTGTAAAGTCGTTAACATACGAACCTCCCATAAATGCTCCCACTGTAGTGTATAAGTCGTTAAGATTTACACCCATTTTCAGTGCTTTTTCTTTGTTAACATCCATATATCGTTGCGGAACACTCGCCTGGAATGTTGAGAATGCGCGACCAATCTCGGGTCTTGCATTGGCGGCTTGAATAAAACGAATTAGGTTTTCAGCTAAATACTGAGGATTTTTACCGGCTTTATCCTGAATCATTATACTAAATCCTGAACCATTTCCCAGACCCGGTATTGCCGGAGGACCGAAAGCAAATGCATTGGCAGATTTTATTTGGGTAACTAATTGTTTATTAATATCGTTAATAATTTGTTTTGCCGTTTGCTCTCTGTCGTCCCAATTTTTTAAACTAACAAATGCAAATCCCTGATTCGAAGACATTGCACCCGAAAGAATTGAATATCCGGTTGCATTTGTTACGTATTTAACTCCGGGATGACTAAGAATTATCTCTTCAACTTTATTGGCAACAACATCAGACCGTTGAAGCGAGGCTGCATCGGGTAACTGATAATTGACAAAGAAATATCCCATATCTTCTTCAGGAATAAAACCACCCGGGACTAATTTCCCGAAAAGTGTAGCTCCGATTGTAAGAACAACGATAAAGACAACACTTCTTTTTATTTTACGACCAATAATGCTTGTAAAACTCATATAAGAATCTGTTGTTTTGTCCATTCCTTTGTTGAATTTGGAAAAGAACCAGCCCAACGGACCTTTGTATTGTTTAGGCTTTTTAAGCATTATTGAACACAATGCCGGACTTAATGTTAACGCATTTACCGAAGATACGATAACCGAAACAACAATAGTTATTGCGAATTGCTGATATAATCTTCCGGTAATTCCGGCCATTCCGGCTACCGGAATAAATACCGCAACAAGCACCAGTGTTGTTGCTATTACCGGAGCTGTTACCGCACGCATTGCTGCTAAAGTTGCCTCTTTTGTCGACATCCCCTTTTCGATATTAACCTGAACGGCCTCTACCACAACAATTGCATCGTCTACCACAATTCCAATGGCAAGCACCAACCCGAGTAGCGATAACACGTTAACGGTAAATCCTAACATTGGAAAGAAAATAAAAGCTCCAATTAACGAGACGGGAATGGCTAATGTTGGTATTAATGTTGCCCGCCAGTCTTGTATAAAAATAAATACCACTAAAATTACCAGGAATAACGCTTCAAGCAGAGTTATTACAATATCTCTGATACCTGCTTTTATAGGTGCAACCGTATCGATAGAAACTGTATATTTAATCGATTCAGGAAAATCATTTTTCAAGACTTCCATCTCTTTTAAGATGTTGTCTTTAAGTTCAACAGCATTTGCTCCAGGCGCTTGATAAAGTGCAATAATAGAACAGGTTTGCTTGTTAAACCGTGTAAAAGCATTGTAGGTTTCAACGCCAAGATTTATGGTTGCAATGTCTTTTAATTTAACTTGCGATCCGTTATCTAACGTTCTTATTACTATCTCTCCAAAAGTTT
Source organism: Draconibacterium sp. (assembly GCA_027011835.1). Taxonomy (GTDB): domain Bacteria; phylum Bacteroidota; class Bacteroidia; order Bacteroidales; family Prolixibacteraceae; genus Draconibacterium. The sequence continues at coordinate 4,108 of JALUZN010000518.1, forward strand.
CAGGCGAGTTAAATCTTTCAGGCATTCTAACTGTATAGGTAAATTCTGTCCCTGCAGGAGCAGGTTCTGCACCAAATTTACCTCCCGGAACAAGTGCATTTTGAGAATTAATTGCACTTATAATTTCGTTTACGGTTATTCCCATTTTGGCAAGTCGGTCAGGTTTTATCCAAATTCGCATTGAATAATCTGACGCACCCATAATTTTCACTTCACCAATACCTTTTACACGGGCTAATTTATCTTTAATATTTATTAAGGCATAATTCCCTAAAAAATCTTGATCGTAATCCGGATTATCAGATGTTAACGCAATTAACATTAATACACTTGGTAACGATTTTTTTGTTGTTACACCCAATTTAGTAACCTCGGGTGGCAATTTTGCCGTCGCAGCCGAAACTCTGTTTTGTGCTAAAACCGTATTCATATCGGGGTCGGTGCCAACTGCAAACGATATTTGCAGGTTCATTGTACCGTCGTTGGCATTGGTCGATTTCATATAAATCATGTTATCAACACCATTTACTTCCTGCTCAATTGGTGTTGCAACTGACTCTTCAACGTTCAGTGCATTAGCTCCGGTATACGAGGCTTGTACCTGAACGATTGGCGGTGTAAGATTTGGATATTGTTCTATTGGCAGTTCTACAAGACTAAGGGTACCCACTATTACAATTATAATAGCAATTACCATTGCCACAATTGGCCGGTGAACAAAAAAGTTTCCTTTACTGTCTGACATAGTTTACTTATTTGGAATTATTCACACTTTTAATTTCAACAACCGATGGATTTACTTTTATACCGTTTCTTACTTTCTGAATGCCATCTGTAATTATTTTATATGATTATCCGTATTTATACCCAAACTCGTTTTTATAACTCACGCATGCCACTAAAAGCCGGTTGAACAATGCTTCTCCGTGATATC
>JALUZN010000519.1 GCA_027011835.1 Draconibacterium sp.
GTTTTTATTGGCAAAAGAATAGTATAGTTACATATTTAACTATTTTCAAACATCGGCTGGTTGTATTAACCCAAATTAATTGTAAGATTGCCGTAAACACAAAAAAATAGTGTCCCGGAAAATTTCCCGAAACACTATTTTTTTTAAACGGATTAATAACTTTTTCTAAACTCCTTTATAACATTTTTCGATGTGACCGGCCGGTGTTTTTTTAGTGAAATAAGAAACTACCACCAAAACAATTATTGAAACCGGCATCGCATATAATATCGGGTCGATTAGCATCCATGGGAATTTAGCAATAAGAAACTCTTTTCCGAAAAGTGCCTGGCTAATTCCAAGAGCAACAGCCTCTTTTTGGTGAAGAAATGCAAGTGCAAAACCACTGGTTAGTAAACCGGCAACAATACTCCAGACTGCCGCAGTTTTTGTGGCGCGTTTCCAATACAACGATGCAAAATAGACCGGTAAAAATGCAGCTGCACAAATACCAAAAAAGATGGCCGTTCCGCGGGCAATAATACTTCCGGGCAAACTATAGCCAATTAAAATACTGACTGCAATGGCAATTACAATTCCAATTTTAGAAACCATCATCGAGTCGAATTTCTTTTTCGGAAATACATTTTCGATAAAATCGCGGCCAATTGCTGTACCAATGGTATGGAATTGCGAACTTAATGTCGACATTCCGGCCGAAAGTAAAGCAAGCATAAAGAGGTATACAAACCACTCGGGCATGGCAGAATTAATAAAATTTGGAATAATCAGGTCGATGTTACCCTTTGCCATTTGTATGGCAAGTTGCCCCGATTCGTTATAAAAGATAACATTGGATAATGCACCCACGGTAAAAATAAAGCCGGTGGCCACAAATATAAAAATCCCTCCAATAAGCACTGCACGATTTAATTCGCGGTTGCTTTTTACTGTCATAAAACGCACAATTAACTGAGGTTGAGCAAGTACTCCGATTCCAACACCAAGAATTATATTTGTGGTTAGCACCCACCACCAGCCCGAATTAAAGACCGGGAAACTGGTCCACCCAATATGTCCTTTGGCTTTTAACCCTTCGGGAATTAAATTTGCCATGTTGGTAAGTGCTTCGTGAGCTGCTGTTACACCGCCCAATTTAACGTACGTAAAAACAAGCAGGAAGAAGAGACTTAAAAACATGATTGTTCCTTGCAAAGCATCGGTATACATAACTCCTTTTAATCCTCCTGCAATTACGTAGGCAGCAATTATTAGAGAGAAAAATGTTAATGCAATAGAGAAATCGATTTCAAAAATACTCTCTATAAAACGGGCACCGCCAATTAATACAACTGCAGCATAAAGCGGCATGGTAAGAAAAATAACAGCACTTGTAATTATTTGAATTTTTTTCGATTGAAAGCGGTTTCCAAGAAACTCGGGAAATGTATGAGCATTGAGATTATGCCCCATTTTACGGGTAATTCTTCCAAAGAAAATAAAGGCAATAAAAACGCCCACTAAAATATTTAGCACAGTTAACCAAATCAGGCCCATTCCGAAAACTGCTGCTACACCGCCAAAACCAATAATTGCCGATGTTGATATAAATGTTGCACCGTACGACATAGCCATCACAAACGGATGAATGTCGCGACCTGCCAACAGGTAATCTTTTGCCGTTTTTGTATCGCGGTATCCTTTGTATCCTAAATAAGCAATTACCAGAAGGTAAATTACTACCACAAATCCTAATGTAAATGTATTCATAATTTTAGCAGTTTAGATTTCACTTTTAATTTGTTCATCTTTGTTCTCCCAGTCGAGGTCTTTTTTAATCTCCTCCTCGCTGTTTTCCATTCCTTTGTTCCAGTACATAATTCCGTAAATAATGCACGCAATTAAACTAATAATTGCAGCGAGGTAGCCGAGGTAAATGGCAGGGTCGTTAATTCCAAGCATAATATAAGTTTTTAAGTTAGTTTCCGTAAATTGTGTTATCGTCGATAAATTGTATTCCGTGGTCGATGAGTTTCTTTTTCGACTCGTCGATGTCGGGAACATCTAAAATAAGAATTGCCGATTTTGTTGCTTCAATAATTCTTCCGTTGGCGTTATTAAAATTTACTTTTGCCTGTGCAACTTTTAAGAGCAATTCGTTTAGTCCGCCGGCCTGATCTTTCATTTCGAGCGCAATAATTTCTTTTAATGCCACCGAAACACCGGCCTCCTCAAGAACGTTATAGGCCTTTTCAGGATTATTAACCAAAAGGTTTAAAATTCCCCAGCCGTTTGCCGTGTCGTTAATCGACATTGAACGGATATTGATTTCGCCCTCTTTCAGAATGCGTGTAATCCGTTCGAAATGACCGATTTTATTTTCGAGAAAAATAGAAATTTCGTATGCCATAGTTTTTAGTTCTCCGGTTTGTCGTTTATCTTTTATTCGCTATTTTAATCCGTTATTGCGTTTATCTTTTACCCGAACTGCTTTTCCTTCGGCTTGCGGAATTGTACCCGGTTCAACCAGTTTAACTATCGGTTTTGCCAGAACTTCGTCGCGTATTTTTGCTGTTATCTGTTTTGTAAGCAGGTCTAATTTTCTGATATCGCCGGTAAACCACTCTTTATTAACTTCAACATTTACAACCATTTCATCTATTCCGTTAATGGTTTCAAGGTTTATTAAGTAGTTGGTATTTACCTCCGGAATTTTCAGAAGAACGCCCTCTATTTGCATTGGAAAAACATTACAGCCTTTAATAATAAACATATCGTCGGAACGCCCAACAATTCGGTCTATTCTCCGGTGAACCCGTCCGCATTTACATTCGCCCGGAATAATTCGGGTTATATCGCGGGTGCGATATCGGATTATTGGCATCGCTTCGCGGTCGAGCGTAGTCATTACCAACTCACCATACTCGCCGTCGGGAACAGGTTCGAGTGTATCGGGATTTACAATTTCAATTATAAATGCATCTTCCCAAATATGCAATCCCTCTTGGTAGGTGCACTCAAAAGCAACTCCCGGGCCGTTCATTTCCGACAATCCATAAGAGTTGTACGCTTTTACGCCAAACATCTCTTCAATTCGCAGGCGTTGTTCTTCGGTGTGGGGCTCGGCGCCAATTACCAAAGTATGTAACAGCGTATCTTTTTTCGGATCTAAATTTTGCTGTTCAAAAACTTCGTACAACCTTCCCAAATAACTTGGAATAGCGTGTGCAACAGTTGTTCCATAATCCTGCATCAGTTTTATTTGGCGTAAACTGTTCCCTGCACCTGCCGGAATACTAAGGCATCCCAGTCGTTCAATTCCATACTGAAATCCCAATCCACCGGTAAAAAGCCCGTACCCGCTAATATTCTGAAAAACGTCGGTATCGCGAACTCCGGCACAAAACAGCGAACGTGCCATTAAATTTGCCCACGAGTTTATGTCGTGGCGATTATGAAAAATAACGGTTGGATTTCCGGTTGTACCACTCGAACTGTGCAGACGAATAATCTCTTTCTTCGGAAGTGTTAAAAATCCGTATGGGAAATTATCTCGTAAATCCTGCTTTGTGGTAAATGGTAAATCGCGAATTTGTGCAACCGATTTTATCGTGCCGGGTTTTATTCCCTTCGCTTTAAACAGTTTATTATAATAGGGAGAACGCATTGCATTTTCGAGCGTTTGATTTAAACGCTCCACTTGCAATTTCTCGAGGTTTTCCCTGTCGAAACCTTCCAACTCCTCTTCCCAGTACGTCTTCTTCATTCGTTAAAAATTATACATCACTACTAAAAGTAACCTGTTGTTTGTGGCATTCACTTTATCGGCATACAATCCGTCCTCGAAATTAAATGCACCGCTGCCATAGTCAGCTGATGTCATTTCGTATTCAGCTATAAAGCTCATATTTTTCACATTATAAGTAAGGTGTGGCGAAATACGGTATGTAGTTTTAATACTTGTTAGCATGCCGGCAATTTTTGCTTTCCCTTCAAAATTATACAATGGGTCAGAAGTTCCCATATTTCCCGAAAGCCCGGTAAAGAGTCCAACCTGAACTTTTTTCCCGTAAACGATATTAAACAAAGCACTGTAGTTATTATAATTGGTATAGGTCATTGCACCGGTAGTAGGGTCGTAATCTTTAACTCCGTAACCACCAAACATGGTTAAGTTAACCATATTTTGTCCGACAAGACCTTTTGCCAGAATATAAAGTTTGTCTTTTTTATACTCGATAAAAGCCATTCCGGCAAAACTTTTATTTAGCTCGTTGGTAACATATTTTACATCCTCATTCCACATCGGACTAACAACATCGATTGGTTTAACGGCATTAAACTGTCCGGCAACACCAAGCGTAAACGTTTTGGCAGTATAATAAAGTCCGAGAACCATTTCAGGAATAACCGCATTACGTTTTGCGAGGTTTTTACTGTTTGTGTTAGGCACCGGATAAAATCCTTTGTTACAATAATGATTCTCGTAAAGTGCTGTTGCCGACAGCGTTACTTTGCCCATGCGGTAATCGAAATCGACCTGTGGTGAACGGTTAAACGGATTATAAGGGCTACCCGTACTTAAACCTCCTACTCTTGGGAAAAACGGACCACTTCCATTCCATAACGGATGCCAGGTTTGCCCGATTAACAACGACGAGTTTTTCCAGTCGAGTTTAACAAATGCTTTTCGAAGTCTGAGCACTTCAGGATATTCGGTAACAATTCCGGCAAAATCGGTTTCGAATGCTGCCGACGATTTTGCTCCAAGCAATTCGGGGCCTTTAATTTTCATTCCAAAACGGGTTGCCATTGCCGTTAAGTTTACAATTCCCTGTTGATTAATAGGATGGTCGTTTGCATCTTTCCCCTTATATAACGGAACAAGATAGAAATTGTCCATAGCTGCATTCAGCCCTTTGTACGAGTCGTAATAAAACTCATTTCGAATAAAGCCATAAATTTGAATTGTCGGTTTTTTTGCTTTCGCAGAATCTTTCTTTTTCTCTTGCGAAAATGAGTTAAGCGATAACAATACAATTAGTATTGTAGTAATGATT
>JALUZN010000520.1 GCA_027011835.1 Draconibacterium sp.
CTGTAGGAACTCCTGGACGTACATTTATGGTACATTGGAGTGAGTTTGAAAATGATGTAATCACAAAAAGTGACTCATCAGCTTGGTTTGATGAAACAATAGATGTAATTCAGAAATTTATTTTCGATAGTGATAATATTAGTGATATTCATTACGAATTTGTAATTGTTGACGATCAGGGATGTGTATCTTCTGTTGATACGCTTACTTTCGATCCTGTTCAACATCCTATCGAACTGTTTGTAGATGTTAACGACCAGAACGAGTGTTCTGCTAACGTAACATTGAATGTAACAGGTGGTATTGATCCTTATGTTGTTTCTCTTAACGGTGATACAATTACCGATATGACTATGGATTTAGCTTCTGGTTCATATCCTGTTGTTGTTACCGATACACACTTAAGATGTAAATTAGAAACAACTGTTGATATTGACAGTAATCCAGTTGTAAGAGATACTTCTATCGAAACTTATATCGATGAGAAAGTTCAGTTTGTTGATGCTGAAGCTGGTCTAGATACAATGTTGGTAAAAGGCGACTATACATTTACATATGACTATGCCACAGGCGTTGATACGTGTGTAAGAACATTAAATGTAGGAGTTGTTGAAGTTCCAAGACCTTACACTATCGCTGAAGTTCAGGGTACTGGTGATGCTTCTCCAATTGACGGAAAAGTGGCACAAATTGAAGGTACTGTTACTGCAGTTGCCGATGGAGAAGGATTCTTTGTTCAGGATGCAAATGCTGCATGGAGTGGAATCTGGGTAGAATACAGCGATGTTACTACTTCTGGTATACAAGAGGGTAATGGAGTTGTTGTTGTTGGTGTTGTTGGCGAAATTGCTAACGTAACATCTATCACAGCTACATCGGTTACAGGTGCTGCTCCTTCATTAGCAGTTACTCCTATCGATGTTGCATCTCCTTCTGAAGTAAGTGACGAAATGTACGAAAGTGTTGTAGTTAAAGTTATCGGTGCTCGTGCCGACTCGGCTGATGCAAGCACCGGTGAATGGACTATTTACTACGATGAAGCTGATGATGCTATTGTAAACGACTGGTTGTTCGCTTATACTCCAAACTTCGACCATTACTATAAAGTAACTGGTGTTGTAAACGGAAGACTTGATAATTTCAAACTTGAGCCACGTAAAGCTGCTGACATCGTTGATGTTACAGATACAAAAATTGACGACTTGGATGGTATTGAGTTTAAAGTTTATCCAAATCCATTTAGCGAAAACATATTCATTGAAAACTTTGATAAACTGACAAGAGTTGTTATTAGCAACATTGCAGGACAACGAGTAATCGATGTTGAATATCCAAATCGTGAAATCCGTACAGATAATCTTGTAAGTGGTATTTACGTAATCAGTTTAATTACTGAAAACGGAATTGCCAAAACTGAAAAGATTATTAAGAAGTAATACCGAATTGATTGATTAAAAAGGGAAGCTTTATGCTTCCCTTTTTTTTTATATACTATTTTTGTTGTTATGGAAATTTTAAATAAACATGTAACGATACGAAAGTTTAAACCCAAAAAAATTAGCGAGACTTTAGTTAAAAGTATTGTTTATTCCGGGACGAGGGCTTCAACAACAGGAAACATGCAACTTTATAGTATTATTGTAACAGAAGAGCAAGCACAACGTGAAAAACTGTTGCCGTTACACTTTAACCAACCGGTTGCAAAAGAAGCTCCTCTGCTTTTAACTTTTGTAGCCGATTTTAACCGTTTTACCAAGTGGTGTGAGATTAGTAATGCTAATCCCGGGTACGATAACTTTCTCTCCTTTTATACAGCCTCTATCGACGCTCTATTAGTGGCTCAGAATGTTTGTATTGCTACCGAAAATGCCGGCCTTGGTATTTGTTATCTTGGAACGACAACGTACAATGCACAAAGTATTATTGATGTTCTTCATCTTCCCAAACTAACTTTCCCGGTTACTACTTTGGCTATTGGATATCCAGATGAAGAACCAGAATTAACCGATCGTATTCCTCTTTCGGGAATTATTCATTCTGAAACGTATAAGAATTATTCATCTTCGCAATTAAAAGAATTATATAAGTTTAAAGAGCAGCTTGAAGCATCGAAAAATTTTGTCACTGAGAATAAACTTGAAAATTTAGCGCAGGTTTTTACCGATGTTCGCTACAAAAAAAGCGATAATGAATTCTTTTCAGCTAAAATGCTTGAAACGATAAAAAAACAGGGATTTGTTTTTTAATCGATAGCAGACATCAACTATTTGCAAAATAGTTTTTCATAATTTTAATAAACTCTTGACGATAGCTGTTTCCAATTGGGATTTTTATACCATTAATAATTGTCATATTTCCTTCTAGTGAGTCTATTTTATCGAGTGAAATTATAAATGATTTGTGAATCCTGTAAAAATCTTTACCGGGGAGAAGATCATGTACTTTTTTCATGGTAAGATTGGTAATTATACGACTATTCTTTAAATGAAATTTAATATAATCACCCAGTCCTTCGATAAAAAGAATATCGGTAAACTTTATTTTAACCATTCGTCTATTTGTTTTAACAAACAAAAAATCAGGTACAGCATTCTTAGAATCTTCTCGTCTATTTCCTCTTTTCAACCTAATAAGTTCATCTGCTTTAAAATAGGCTTTACAAAATCGATCGAACGAAAAAGGTTTCTTCAGATAATCGATTGCATTCAGCTCAAAACCTTCGAGAGCGTACTCAGAATAAGCTGTTGTGAAAATTACAATAGGTGGGTTTTTCAGTGTTTTTAAAAATGCAATTCCTGAAAGTTTAGGCATATTAATATCGAGGAAGATTAAGTCGATCTCGTTTTGTTCGATAAATTTATGTGCACAAATTGCGTCGTTACATTTCCCTGCAATTTCTAAATCGGGTAGTTTTGCGGCATATTGTTCTATTATATTTTGAGCGAGGGGTTCATCGTCAACTATTAAAGCTCTTAATTTCATAATCGTTAAAAAAACTGGTTCTATTTAATATGCAAGCGTAATGAAACAAAAAACCGGTTTGTGTAGTCTTTAATTTCCAAACTGTATTCATTTTGTTGATAAAGGAATTTAAGCCTTTGTTTTACATTCTCAATTCCTATTCCTGAATTTTTTTTCTCTTTCCTACCTTTTTGTTCATAATTGTTTTCAATAGTAAAAGTTATAAATTCATATTCTGTAAAGTCGAACCGAATCGAAAGAAAATCTGAATTTTCATCTCCTGGAAATCCATACTTAAACGCGTTGTCGATAAAAGGTTCGAAAAGAAGCGGTGCTATTTTACCAGAAGGTACTGTGCCAATTTTCTTATATTGTATTTGTTCTTGGTTCGAAATTCTAATTTTTTGAAGTGCAATGAAATTATCGACAAACTCTATCTCTTTTTCAATAGAAATGTAGTTCTCTTTCGACTCGTAAATAATATGGCGCATTAAATCGGAAAGTTTTAATATTAAATCGGGAACTTTATCTGATTTTATTAATGCCAGCGAATAGATATTGTTTAACGAATTGAAGAGGAAATGCGGATTGAGTTGTCCTTTAAGTGTCTTTAATTCTGCTTCAAGTTTTTGCCGATCGCTTTTTTCGAGCTTCAGTTTTAAATCTTGTAACGTTAGCCACTCTTTTACAAATTTAAGAAACGAAGTAGTTGCAACATACAAAAATGTTGCAAAGAAAAACTCGGAGTGTAGCCTTGAATCGAATTCAAGGAATTGCCCTGTTGAAGAAAAAAGTTTGTGGAAAGGATAGATAAATAGAAACTGAATGGCCATACTCGCCAGGGTTAACAACACAATCAACCAAAATAGATAGAAAATATAGTGTTTCTGTTTAAGAAATCTTGGAACCAGAAAGTACAAATTTCCATATACAGCAATTGCAAAACCTATATTTATAACTACCGATTTTTCTATTAACCCAACCGTGAATTTGTTTGTGTAGAAATAAAAAATAAGTGTTAACAAGGTAAAGCTGGCCACCCAGAAAAAAAGATGGCCTGCAATTTTAAATCGGTTGTAAATAATGCGTTTTTGCATTTTAAATTTTGTCGCGTTTTTTCAGGTATTTACGAATATAATAGAGAATAGGATTTTTGTATTTCAACTGTTTCCACGGGCGGCTCGAGTGAGGCAGATGAATTACTTCGATACCTTTTGCCAAATAGTTGTTAAACCCCATTTTTTTCGATTGACGGCTAATATAAATGTCGTACCAATCTTTTTTCTCCGATAAATCGGCAAAACTAAATTGCTCTAAAAACTCGTTCGAAAGAAGCGTACAGCAAAAACTTAAGCTGTGCGAAGTGTTTAATACGGTGTTACTCTTTATCTTCTCGAACGTGTAGGGGAAGTTGTAGTTCCCATTTTTGTCAACAGTAATTGCCCCAACAATTCCAGCTTTTTTCTCCGATTTTAAAACTGAAAACAGCGACGTAATTGTTTTCGGTTGAATAATTACGTCCGACTCAATAACGATTAAAGGACACTTTCTTTCGAGTGCCATTTTTTGTGCCATCTCCAAAACCAGTTTGTAATTTGGCGACGGAGTTGACGTAATATCTTCGAGGTTGATTAATTTGAAGTTAAACTTTTGCTGGGCCTCTTCGAGAAATTTTTTTGTAGCATCGGTGCTAAAGTCGTTAAAAACATAATACTCAAAATCTCCTTCGGCTTTCGAAATTGCTTCAATTGTCAGTTTTGTTGTTCCCAACGAATCTTTAACGGGCGTAATAATTATTGCTTCCGGCATGGTATTTTCTATGGTGTGAAATTAGTTCGAATCTAATTAATTGGTCTCTTGTTTGTTAAAGTCGCGAGAAAAAGCCTGGTCGGTTGGCATAACTAAAATATCGTCGATGGTAACGTGACGTGGACGTGAAAGAACAAACAAAATTGTTTCGGCAATGTCTTCGGCAAAAAGGGGAGTAAAGCCATTGTACACCTGACTTGCTTTTTCTTTGTCGCCTTTAAATCGCACCAGCGAGAACTCGGTATTTACTGCACCCGGGCTCACCGAACTCACTTTAATTCCATCTTTTAACATATCAATACGCATACCTTTTGTAAGCGACTGAACTGCATGTTTCGAGGCACAGTAAACATTTCCAAACGGGTAAGTCTCCTTCCCCGCTATCGAAGAGATATTAATAATGTGCCCGCGTTTTCGTTTTACCATAAGTGGCGAAACAAGCCTTGTTATGTAGAGCAATCCTTTAATGTTGGTGTCAATCATTCGCTCCCAGTCATCAATGTTACCGTCTTGCACAGTATTAAACCCAACGGCTAATCCGGCATTATTTATTAAAACATCAATGGCTTTCCATTCATTCGGAAGGTTGTTAATGGCGGCTTTTGTTTCATCTAAACTCCTAATGTCGAAATTTAGAAGAATAACACCGGCATCGCTCTCTTTAGTTATCTTCTCTTTCAGAGCAACCAGCTTTTCATCTCTTCTGCCGGTTAAAATCAGGTCGTATCCGTTTTGTGAAAGCAAGATTGCAGTTGCCTTACCAATTCCTGAAGTGGCTCCGGTTATTAATGCTATTTTTTTCATTAAATGTTTAATTCTTATTCTTTACGAAATTAAAAAAAACATTAAAGGTTATGGAAAAATCGAGGACTTAATTACCTTTGCTACTGCATAATTTAGAAATTACAAGGTGTTATGGGGAATGAAGTTCAAACAGAAAAAGAATTTTTAATCGATTCTATTCCGGAACCGGAGAATATCGAGGATGTTATTTATTCTTTAATGGTCAATCCGAATTTATCGAGTATCAATTATTTTAACGATTTTCGAGACATAAATATCTCTCCCGAAGCGATAGGAAGTAGCGATACCGATGAAATAGGTTTCTTCGATATCGATGCAAATGGGAGTAAAATGGCAATGAGCACGCATGCATTTCATCACCATTTGCAAAACGACCCGCAAAAGGCTACCGAGATATTGATTTCGCGTGCTGCCCGTAAAATGATCTGTTTTGGGGTTACTCCAATTGCAATAAGTGCATTTTTGTATCATATAAATTTTGCCGACCCCAAGGGCCAGGAGATTGCTTCGGGGGCTAAAAAAGGGTTGGAAAATACTTCTCTGAAGTTTAATCTTAATGTTTCGGACAGAAAAATAAGGTTCGACCATTTTTCTGAACACGGTCCGGTATCGCCCACTATTATTGTTAGTATGATGGGGCAAATTAAGGAGAACGAGAACTTTACTTCGCATGCATTTAAGCAAAAAGGAAATATCATTTTTCTTATTGGACGCAATGTAGAAGATATAGGTTCGTCGGAATATCTCGAGTTTTATCACGAAGTTCCAAACTCTCCACTGCCTGTATTTAATATCGACGATGAGATAGAAGTGCAAAAAGCATTGAAAAAGCTGCATAAATTAAACCTGATTGAGAGTGCAAGCCCGGTTGGAAAGGGAGGTCTGTTTTTTACTTTACTCCGTGCTGCCATTCCTAACGATTTGGGATTTGATATTACAACTTCTGCCGAAACCAGAATCGATTCATTCCTTTTTGGCGAAGCAATGGGCAGAATTGTTGTTGGTGTAAATCCGGAAGATGAAGATGAATTTGTTGATACGCTGTTCGAAATGAAAGTTCCGTTTTTCACTCTTGGGCATGTAACAAAAGGAGAAATCAGAATTGACGATACCTCTTTCGGATATGTTGACAAAATGACTGTTGGAGCTTAATGGCAGCCGTTCCATATAAAAAATCACGACAATCTAAAAAGGGACAAGTCGAGGAGATGTTTAATAATATCTCGCCGAAGTACGATTTGTTAAACCACTTGTTATCGGCAAATGTCGATAAAATATGGCGGAGGGAAACAATTAACCGGTTAAAGCGATTTAACCCCGAGACGATTATTGATGTTGCTACAGGGACAGGAGATTTTGCCATTGCAGCTACAAAAATTTCGGGGGCTAAAATTATTGGAATCGATATCTCGGAAGGAATGTTGGAGGTGGGAAGAGCGAAAATCAGTAAACGCGGTTTAACCGGAAAAATTGATTTGCAAAAAGCCGATTCGGAAAATCTACATTTCGAAAATCAATCATTCGATGCTGCAATTGTTGGCTTTGGCGTTCGGAACTTCGAAAATCTTACGCAAGGGTTGTCGGAGATTTTCCGTGTATTAAAGCCGGGTGGAGTATTTTTTGTTCTCGAATTTTCGAAACCAAAAAAATGGCCGGTAAAACAGCTGTATAAGTTTTATTTTTCGAAAATATTACCTGCTGTTGGGCGAATGGTCTCGAAAGATGCAAATGCTTATACTTACTTGCCCGAGTCGGTAAACGAATTCCCCGATGGCGACAAGTTCTTGTCGATTTTAGCAGAAGTTGGTTTTACCGAAAATAAAAGTTATCCGCAAACATTCGGAATAGCAACAGTTTATGAAGCACATAAAACCAATAAAAAGGGAGTTAAACAATAAAACAACAAAAACTTTGTTTGAAAAACAGAGCTAAGAATTTACCGAGTGAGAAAGATTTATATAATTATAGTACTGCTTTTGTTCATTTTGAATGTTTCGGCACAGAAACAGAAAGTGAAATACATAACAACTTTCGACGATAAGTTACTCCATTTTGGATTTACAATTGGAGCAAATGTACTCGATTTTGGTGTACTGAATTACAATCCAATTGGCGAAAATCCAGATTTTGAGGAGTTTCGCGATCCTCTAACGCGTACTGTAATTACTAAAGACGATTATGTTCGGTCGGATATAGAAGAGTTGGTTCCAGGTTTTACGGTGGGAATTGTAACCAGTTTGCGTCTTACCCGGAGTTTGAATTTGCGATTTCTTCCGGGCATGTCGTTTGGCGAACGGAAGCTAAAATATAATGTATTGGTTTGGGATATTAATGAGTATGAACCACTGCCGTATTATTCTATAAAATCGACTTTTCTCGATTTTCCGCTTCTTATAAAATATAAAGCCCGGCGTATTAATAACGATCGTCCGTATGTAATTTTTGGTGGTGCCTACCGGATTGACATTTCGAGAACGGCTAAAGAGGATTTGGTAAAACTTAAGAAAAGCGGTTTTTATGCCGAGATTGGTGGTGGTTGGGATCACTATTTCCCATTTTTTCGGTTCTCGGTGGAAGGGAAATTTAGTATCGGATTAAATAATCAGTTGGGCGATCTGCCATCGATAACACAGCGCCAGTACTATGCGCAGTCAATAAAAAACCTTCGTTCTACTGTGTTTACACTCTCTTTCCATTTCGAGTAAAGTTTACGGGTTAATAAAAAGTTTGCCGTTTAAATTCGGAACATAGAATTGCTGTTGCTACCGAAACATTTAACGATTCGGCGCCACTACTTTTTTCTGAAAAACCAGGAATCTTAATTTTTGCAGGAATTTGTTTTTCGAGGCTCTTTTTAATTCCATTGCCTTCGTTCCCCATAACAAGAATAGCCTTTTGCGGCAGCTCCTTTTTGTAAACATTTTCTCCTTCAAGGAAAGCTCCAAAAATTTGAGTTTGCGAATTGTTTGCTAACAGTTCAACCTCGGAGAAAGAGGATTTGACCATTTTTACCCGGCAGAACGAACCCATGCTTGCCTGAATAACTTTTGGGTTGTAAAAATCGACCGTTCCCGGCGAGCAAAAAAGATACCCGATACCAAACCAATCGCAAATTCGTATTATTGTTCCTAAATTTCCCGGGTCTTGAATATCGTCTAAATAGAGCGATAAATTATTTGTTAGTTCCTCGGGGAATACGGGTGTCTCGGGGAGTTTACAAACAGCGAGGCAATTTTGCGGATTTTGCAATAAACTCATTTTTTTTATCTCGTCGGGCTCTGCCTCTTGTATGGTAAGTGCGTTTTTGCAGCTTCGTTTGTTCTCTTCAATAAAATGGTTGGTGGCAAAAAGTTGCTCTGTTTGGTATTGCGAGTTTAAAACTTCCAACACATTTTTGTCGCCTTCAACCAAAAACCGACCCTCTTTTAAACGGTATTTTTTTATTGCGAGTGATTTTATAAGTTTTATCGTATTTTTACTAACCATTTAAAATAATTAAATTCAGAAAATATTTTCAGTAAAGTTACTGTTTCTTTACAAAACACTTCTTTATTTTTGCTGAATAAAAATTTTTGTGTTGAATAGAAAAGTAGTTGTTCGTAAAATAAGTTTTTTTAAAATAGCAGCAGTTTTGTTTGCTTTGCAGCTCTTTTCGTGCTCGCCTGTAAAATTTGTTCCCAAAAATGAATACCTGGTTAATAAAGTTGATGTTGAAATAGATAACTCCGACATTGATAAAGCAGAGGCAAAATCTTTTGTCCGTCAGAAAGAGAATTATAAGATTCTCGGATTTATGAAATTTCATCTGATGATGTATAATTTATCGTCGAAAAAGAAAACCGACGATTGGTTAAAACGAATTGGCGAACCACCACAGCTGTACAATAAAGTTTTGTCTGACAGGTCGGAAGATCAGCTACGCCAGTATATGTACAACAAAGGTTTTTTTCAGGCAAAAGTTAATAGCGATGTTGTGTTTAACGATGAGAAGAAAAAAGCCGATGTTACATATAAAATTACTTCGGGCGAACAGTATATTATCAGTAAAATAGAATATCATATTAAGGATCGGGCTTTAGATTCGATTTTTTTTAACGCCCCCGAAATTCAATATATAAATCAAGGCGATCCGTACGATGTGTACAAACTCGAAAAGCAACAAGCAGATATTGTTGACCTGTTCAGAAACAATGGGTATTACTATTTTTCAAAAGAAAATATTCGGTTTCTTGCCGATAGCAGTAATGTTTCGAAACAGATTGCTTTAGATATGTACATTTCTCCTTCGAAAAACTCGCAGGTCGATTCTGCTAAAGTTTTTAAACCTTACTATTTAAACCATTTTAATTTTTCAATATTACCGGGAAATACTTCTGTGTCGGCAGCTCGCGATAGTGTTTTGGAATTCTCCGATACTATGTCGTGGGACAATACTACGGTTTACCGGTTTAAACAAGTTACTTATCCGCGCGGGCTTTTCGACCGAACAATGTTAATGCATCACGGAGATATGTTTCGGGCAAACGAGGTTGAGCGAACATTTAATGCATTTAACCGGCTCAGGCAATTTCGCTTTGTCGATATTCAATTTAATGAGCCTTCGTTTAGTCGCGATACAAACCTTCTGAATTGTAATATCCGATTGGCTCCGCTTAGTAAACAATCTACTTCGTTCGATATTGAAGGGACAAACACCTCGGGGAACTTTGGCGTGGCTGGAAATATTTACTATCAACACCGGAATTTATTTAAAGGAGCAGAGGTTTTTCAGCTTCGTTTAAAAGGGGCAACCGAGCGATTGCAGCACCTTATCGATAGTGTGCCAAATTATTTTAATACACTCGAACTTGGGATTGACACAAAATTAATTATCCCGAAATTGCTGGGCCCGGGAAATTTTATAAATAATTTCGAAAGGTTTTTGCCCAAAACGGTTATTGGTATGGGCTTTAACTTCCAGAAACGACCGGAGTACACGCGAACCATTGCTACCCTGAAATTTGGTTACGAATGGAAAACAACGCAAAGTCTACGTCATACCTGGAATTTAATGGATTTAAATAAAGTTAAACTCTTTGAATTCGATCAGGATTTTATTGATGATATTGAAGATCTCTATATAAAAAGCAGTTTTACCGACCACCTGATTATGGCAATGAACTATTCGTTGGTTTATAACAACCAGCAACTTCATTCAAAAAAAGACTACACATACATTCGTTTTAATATAGAGTCGGCAGGTAACTTTTTGTGGGCGCTTGCCAAAACGTTTAACTGGACAAAAGTTTCGGTTGAAGATACTACAGGACTTGGAACGGTTGAGTATTATCAATTGTTTAATACCCGGTTTGCACAATATATAAAGAGCGATATTGAGTACAGTCATAGTCATCAGATAGATGAATACAATGCACTTGTGGGGCGGGCATTTTTTGGGATTGGCGTTCCGTATGGCAACTTCGATGTTTTGCCTTTCGAGAAAAAATACTTTACAGGCGGTGCAAACGGAATTCGTGCATGGCAGGTTCGTTCGTTGGGGCCGGGCTCGTATAAAGCACCTCCAAATGCATATCCAAATCAATCGGCCGACTTAAAAATAGAGGGGAATTTTGAATATCGTTTTAAATTAATGAGCTTTCTTGAAGGAGCCTTGTTCCTCGATGCCGGAAATATTTGGTCGATAAATGAAAAAGATAATCGTGAAGGTGCACTTTTTAAATTTAACCGGTTTTATAAGCAAATTGCAATTGGTACCGGAACCGGCGTGCGTTTCGATTTAAACTATTTTATTTTACGAATCGACCTCGGAATGAAATTGAGAGACCCGGCACAAGACGAAGGCAGGGGATGGATTATTGGTGTGCGGCCAATGGTGCGCGATGATTTTTACCTCTCTTTTGCCATCGGATATCCATTTTAATTGTATACCCAATTCTCAAATCTATTGCAATATTTTTATGCTCAGTTATTTTTTTGCATTTTAGCGGACGAAACTTATAAAACATAAGTAAATAGGCAATTTAGTTTCAATTTTACAAATTTTGTATGGCAGATAAAAATCAGAAAAGAGATAAGTTCGGATCGACATTTGGAGTAATTGCAGCTGCTGCAGGTTCGGCTGTGGGGTTGGGTAATATTTGGAAATTTCCATATATAGCAGGTGTTTACGGAGGTGCGGCTTTTTTGTTTGTTTATCTGGCTTTTATTGTGGCCATAGGGTTGCCGGTTATGCTCTCAGAACTTATTATCGGGCGAAAATCGCAACGAAACGCTTTTGGTGCTTTTAAAGTTTTAGCTCCAGGAACACCTTGGAAATACATTGGTATTTTGGGAGTGGGGGCTGCCTTTTTAATTTTGTCGTTTTATGGAGTAGTGGCAGGGTGGAGTGTTCATTATATTATTGTTTCAATTCAAGATGGTTTTGCAAGTAAAAGTCCAGAACAAATAAACGCTCTCTTTTCAACATTTATCGAATCTCCTGTGCAACCGGTTATTTATCAGCTTATTTTTATGTTGGCTACGGCAGCAATTGTTATTGTTGGAATTAAAAAAGGAATTGAAAAGTTCAATAAAATACTAATGCCGCTTTTAGTCCTTATTTTAATAGGACTGGCAATAAAGTCGGTAACGCTCGATGGAGCAATGGCCGGATTGGAGTTTCTGTTTAAACCCGATTTCTCGAAACTTACCGGCGATGGAATTCTTAGTGCTCTTGGACATGCCTTTTTTACATTGAGTTTGGGAATGGGAACATTAATTACGTACGGGTCGTACATCAGCAAAGACAATAATCTTGTTAAAACGGTTATTAATGTAACCGTTGCCGATACCGTTATTGCAATTTTAGCAGGCATTGCAATTTTTCCTGCAGTATTTGCTTTCGGAATTGCACCTGCCGAAGGACCGGGGTTAATTTTTATTACACTTCCAAATGTATTTCATCAAATGCCCGGAGGATTTCTCTTTTCAATTCTGTTTTTTATTCTCTTAACGGTTGCCGCGCTTACATCATCAATATCTATATTAGAAGTTGTGGTTGCCTATTTTAAAGAAGAATTTAATATGGGGCGTCGGGGAGCTACGGTTTTGGCAACACTATTAATTTCAATTCTTGGAATATTGTGTTCACTGTCGATGGGTGTTCTTTCTCCTGTAACATTGTTCGGGCTTAGCTTTTTCGATTTAATGGACTGGGTTTCGGCAAATATACTGTTGCCGGTTGGCGGATTGTTTATTGCTCTGTTTATTGGTTGGTTTTTTGGCCGTAAAAAAGTTGAAGCAGAAGTGGCAAAAGGTGGTAATCTCTCAGGAATATTTTTATCAAGTTTTATGTTTCTTGTAAAATTTGTTGCACCTATTGCAATTGCAATTGTTTTGCTGAATAAGATTGGACTGCTTAACTTTTAATCAAAAGAATTCCTCGAGGCTCTGCCTCGGGTTCCATGGAGATAGTCAACTTTAAGAATTTTCTTTATCAATCGGGCAATAATTTGTTTGTTGCTTTTGGAGATACATCCAATTTTTAATAAGTTTAGGGTAATATTAAATGTTGCTCAAAACTTAGCCTACTATGAGTAATCCCTTTAAACGTTTCTTTAACGAAATAAACAATTACTCCCGATCCGACAGAAATGCGCTGCTTATTTTAAGTGGGCTCATTATCCTTGCAATTATTGCAAACATTATTATTCGCAACATCGACCCAAAACCCATGTACACGCCGGAAGAGTACGACCAAATGATGGCTAAATGGCAAAAGATTGTAAATGAAAATAAAACTCGGAAGACGCTCTTTAAATTCAATCCAAACACAATTCCCGACAGTTTGCTCGATTCGTTAAATCTGCCCCATATAGTAAAACAAAACATTATTCGTTACCGGAAGGCTGGGGGCAAATTCAGTACTCCTCAAGATTTACGCAAAATTTATGGAATGAACGATTCTGTTTTTAATGCCGTGGAATCTTATATAAACATCGAAGTTCGGAATAAGCGAAACGTGAAAGTTGAGCGCCCCAAAAGAGTAAAAAGTTATCATGGATATTTCGACCCGAATAGTTGCGATTCGACAACGCTGAGTTCATTCGGATTTAACCGTTTTCAAACAAAAAATGTTTTGCGTTACAGGAACAATGGTGGTCATTTTAGTCGTTCCGAAGACCTGTTGAAAATTTATGGAATTGATTCTCTGTTTTTTAATAGTATAAAAAAGCACATAAAAATAAAAGATACAGCAACAAAAGCAGTGGCAGGTTTGCCAACAAAGAGTTATCGGGTTGAGTTAAATTCGGCCGACTCTGTCGATTTAGTGAAACTAAAAGGAATTGGAGCTGTTTATGCTGCACGAATTATTAAATACCGAAATTTATTGGGTGGTTTCTATTCGAAAAAACAGTTGTTGGAAGTTTATAATTTTCCGAAAGAGACGTATGTGAATATTGAGTCGAAAATTTCGGTCGATACAACATTGATTAAAAAGATTAGAATTGATTTTGCAGAATATAATGATTTGTTAAGACACCCTTATTTAAATAAAAAACAGGTAAAGGCAATTTTAACCTATCGCGATAAAAACGGAGCATTCGAGAAACTGGCAGCAATACTGTTGATTCCGGAGATTGACTCGGTTGAGTTTGAAAAAATAAGGCACTATCTTACTTGCCGTTAAAAATGTTTAATTTAAAATTGTTGCATAGGTTTTGTTATTTTTTTCTTTTAAATTTGAAATGACACGAATAATTTCTAAATTTGCGCCTCAATTTTTAAAAGTAAAACCGATAGGAAATGATAATTATTCCGGTAAAAGAAGGCGAAAACATAGAAAGAGCCCTTAAGAGGTTCAAAAGGAAATTCGAAAAAACAGGCGTAATGAAAGAGTTGCGTGAGCGTAAGAAGTACACAAAACCTTCGATTAAAAGAAGGGAAGAGTTGAAAAAAGCTATTTACGTGCAAGGGTTAAAAGAACAGGAAGACTAATTCGTAATTAGTAATTCCTGTTCTTTCTTATTTTTCGATTGTAAAATGGATTATCAGGAATTGTTTATCGACTATTTAAGGTATGAAAAGAGATTCTCTTCGCATACCGTAGTGGCTTACAAAAATGACCTCGATCAGTTTGTGCAATTTTGTGCAGTAGTGGTCGGGGAATTTGATGTTAAAGGGGTCGATACAAAACTGGTTAGAAGTTGGATTGTTCATTTAATGGAACAAGAACTGGCTCCCCGTTCGGTAAACCGGAAAGTGTCTACTGTAAAATCTTTCTTTAAGTTTTTAATGAAAGAACAAATAGTTGAACAAAATCCGGCAATTAATTTACCTCTTCCAAAAATTAGAAAAAAATTACCAAACTTTGTTGAAGAACACAATCTGAACCATCTATTGGATGATGGCTTTTTTTCTGATGATTTTACAGGAGTGCGAGATAAATTAATAATAAATTTACTTTACGGAACAGGAATTCGGCTTTCTGAGTTGTTACAATTAAAAGATACCGACATAAATACAAACGAGTATTTAATTAAGGTGTTGGGAAAACGACAAAAGGAGAGGATTATTCCATATCCGAAAAGCATAAATAGTTTGCTCGAATTGTACACGAATTTGCGTAGCAAAAAGGTAAAGGTTAATACGCCGAACCTGCTTGTAACCGAAAAAGGAGAGCCGGTTTACGAAAAATTGGTTTACCGAGTTGTGAAGAGCAACCTTTCGAAAGTTACATCGTTAGAAAAAAAGAGCCCGCATGTGTTGCGGCATACTTATGCAACCCATCTGTTAAATAAAGGAGCAGATTTAAATGCAGTGAAAGAATTGTTAGGACATTCGAATTTGGCAGCTACGCAAGTTTATACACATACAACTTTCGAAAAGCTGCAAAGTATATATAAACAAGCCCACCCTAGGGGTTAAAATAGTTTAATTATGGAAGTAAAAATTAGTACAGTGCATTTTAATGCAGACGAGAAATTGGTAGACTTTGTTAACAAAAAGGTAACAAAGCTCGATACCTTCTTTGATGGTATCATTAGTTCCGATGTAACATTAAAAGTATTAAAGCCCGAAGCAGCAAACAATAAAATTGCTGAAGTTAAGGTATCAATACCTTCTGGCGGACATTTATTTGCTAAAAAACAGGCCGATACTTTTGAAGAAGCAACTGATTTGGTGGTGGATGCAATACGTAAACAACTGGGGAAATACAAGGAAAAACTTAAGAGTAAATAAAAATTTAAAATAGCGTATTTTATTTTTAGTTTTTTAAAATAATATTTTTACATTTGCAAACCCTTTTTAGGGACGTTCAGAAAACAACTGTGTTTAAAGTATTTAGATGTAAAACAAAGGGGTTTCAGAGTTTTTAGTGAAGCCCGATTTTTTAGTTAAAATCAAAAGAATGTTACTTTAAATGATTGTAAGTTGAGAAAACTGTTTGTTGTTTTTAGAAATTTTGTAGTTTTGCACGGCATTTTTGCGAAGTGAATAGATGCGGGAATAGCTCAGTTGATAGAGCATTAGCCTTCCAAGCTAAGGGTCGCGGGTTTGAGCCCCGTTTCCC
>JALUZN010000521.1 GCA_027011835.1 Draconibacterium sp.
TGCATTTTAACACATGGTATTTAAATGAGATATTAACATATATTGTTGATATAATGGACTTTAAATCAATAATCACATAAAATCAGCAGACTCTACTTAAAACGAATAATTTACCCCGAACAAAACATTAAAGCTCTGCACATTGTAACCCAACCAGCGCTGGTACTCCTGAAAGCCAAAATTATTAAGCTGCCCAAATGCTGAAAACTTTTTAGTTATTTTATAAGTGGCATTTGCATTTAGGTCAAACACGTTGTCAAGATTGTTCGTTTTGTATTTAGGCGCATTAATTGCAGAAAATAATTCCGGAAATTTACTGTTTTCAATAATTAACGCTTTCCTTCCCCCAATCAAATAAACATCGGCACCAACACTCAATTGCTCTGTAATTTTATAGTTAAACGAAACAGTGGCATCCCAATCCGGCATATTCCAAGCCTCTGCCTGGTTATCTAATTTATATGCATAATAATTTCCCGAAAGCAAAAGATTTAATCGTTCTGATGAAGCATGAAAAATTTCAAGGTTGAATTTCAACAAATTCATATCGTCGTACAAAATATCGAAAGTGTTATTTACAATTAGTGTGTTCGAAATTACATTTGGCTCCGGATAATAATATTCATTTAAATAATACAAAGGTTTATCGTCAATCATCGAGTAATCAACCGAGATTTTAAAATTTGTTTTCTTCGAAAACTTGCCGTCAATACCGCCATAAAAATGTATTTTTTCGAAACTATTTTTCACGTCGTGCATTGGGTCAACAAACGGGTTTTCGTAAGCAATTTTCGAGTAGTGGTTGCTTATGTAGTTACCGTCGATTCCGGCATACAATTTAAAAACATCTTTTACCGGCATATAATTCACCCTAACATTTGGTGTAATTTTTGCCACTGCATCCATATCGTTATCCATTATAAACCAAGCGTTTAAACCTACTGTTACGTTTACATTTTTCCCCTCGTAATACCAGGCAGGCTTAACAAAAAGCTGGGTTTGTGTTCGCTTCCCAATTGTGTCGGTAACACGATTAATAATATTGTCTGCCTGCATAAAAGTAACTCCCGCATCAGCCAACAAAGTTCCGGTATCCAATGGTTTTTGGAAATCCATATCGAACTCGCCAAAATGTTCATGCTGCTCGGTTTTTGTTCCAAAAAAGTGGTATTTAAAATTGAAATTAAACGCAGGATCATCCATCTCTGCCGTTAAATTTTTCAGGTTTACATTTAATCCACCTTTCGTAAATGCTTGTTTTGTCCCCTGATAAGTTATGCTTTGATTTTCTTCCAACAAAATATCAGGAATCGGATTTAACGGATAACCATAATAATTAAAACCGTCGTGGTTAAAATCTACATCAACCGAAAGAACAGAACTGCTTAAACTGTGTTTATAGTAAACTTCGGCTTCGTTTTTCGAGTACGGAGCATCTACTTTATCACCTCCGTCGAGAGTAACTTTTCCAAACGACGACAGGTGTTTGGCATGAATACCAAAAATCGATTTTTTCGAGTTCACATTATTAAAGAAAAACTCGGCATAGGGTTTATTATAATTCCCCACTCCTACCCGCACCAATCCGTAGCCCGGATTTTTCTTTTTCGAATTGTCGATGGTTGCCGCTTTTAACTGAGTTACCGAGAAGGTATTTAAAATCGGCTCGCTGTAAATCTCATAATTAAAAACCGGTTTCTCATGCTCAACATCGTCTATTACAGGCATTTCGTTAATTTTATTGGCACTATTAATTGTAGGTTTAAACGCCTTTGTAACCTCCACTTCGCGCGAAAGAGTTGTATCGCGCTGAGCAAATAACGCAGTTGTAAAACCGACAAAAAATAAAAGGCAAATATATTTGAATGTAGTAACCATAGTTTTCCGGGTTTTTATTGTTTAATTTCTATTTGAAAAGAGCTATCGATGGCATTTTTCTCTTCTTCTGCCTCTTTTGTTTCAATCTCGCTGAGCATCTTTTTCGCTTCGTCTTTTATTCCGTCTGTTTCATTGCCATAATTATCAATCAAACTTTTAAGTGTATGCTTTGCAGTAAACGTGTCATCGCGATCGAGGTAAATTTTTGTAAGAAGTAAAAACGATTTTCCAAGCCAAAACGGATAGGGTGTATTTTCTGAAATAAAGTCCATAATCTCTTTTTCGGCCGCCTCCTTTTTATTTTTCTGATAGTAAATTTCTGAAATCAGATATTTTGCCTCGGCACCCTGCTCATATTTTGTATCGACAGCAACAGCTGTCAATCCTGCCAGAGCTTTGTCGGGTTGATTCAGTTGATAATACGACCGGCCTTCAATATAATTTGCTTCCCTAATCAACTCCTCCCCGGCAATGCCTGAATGTTTTACTTTTTGGGCTGCTGCAATGGCAGATGAATACTTTTCGAAGAGCAAATTACAGCGCATTTGCCCTGTATTTGCCCGTAACGTATTCCATTTACTGTTCGAAATTTTTTCTAACCTGTCGAAAAGTTTTAGTGCAGCAGCATAATTTTCTGCACTAAATGTCAGCTCCGATGCTTTTGCCAGTGCAGGCTCGGTAAAAATATTATCGGGCTGCTGAGTTACAAACGTGTAGTGTTTATTTGCATTCGAATAATCGCCCTCTTTATAATAGAGCTCGCCGAGATAAAAATTTGCATTTAACGCGAAACTCCCATTGGGGTAACGCTGCAAATATCTTTCTAACTGCGCTTTCGCATTCGCACCTCCGGCCATATAAATACGTTCGGCCGCCATATAAGTAAGCGAATCCTGCTCCGACACCGTTACATTTGCACCACTGCCAAGCTGGCGCGTATAGGCAAAATAGGCATCGATATTATTGGTTTCGATATAACAATTTTTAATGCCCGAAAGCGCTGCGCGTGCCTCAGGAGTACCGGCATATTTTTCGGCAACTTGTTTGTAATTTTTTAGAGCTGCGGAATAATTGCCGTTGTTGTAGTTTATTAAACCGAGCTGCAAAAGAGCTTTACGAAAATAGTTGCTTTGCGGGAAATGCTGAATTATTTTTTTATACTGAACGGTTGCTTCGGCACTTTTTCCGGTTCGTTCGTATGCTCGTCCAAGTTCGTATAATGCGTTATCCTGAAAATCGGAATTTGGAAATTCTGCCAATAACTTTTCAAGATTCGCTATTTTTTTCTGCTGATTGCGCAGCAATCCTTCGCAAAAAGCAATTTGAAAAAGCGAATAATCGGCTTCATAAATTTTCATTGCGTACGCCTGTCGATAATTCTCTTTGGCAGTTGCATAATCGGTTTTATAGAAATAATAGTCGCCAATGCGGTTGTAAGCATCGGCAACTTTTTCGGTTCGCCGGTTTTTTGTACCTGCAATAAACTTTTTAAAATGGTTAAGCGACGAATCGAAATCGTCGACTTTAAAATACGAATATGCCAAATTGTACTCGGCATTTTTATACTCGTTTAGCAAGTTTGAACGCGGCGTATTTATAAATTGTGTATAATTTACAATTGCATCGCTGAAATCGCCAACCCGATACAACGCCTCGGCTTTCCAGAAAAGAGCCCGAGCTTTTAATTCTTTGCTGTAACTGCCATTTTCTAACGACACATCGAAAAGTTTTATGGCGCTGTTGTAAGCCAGATTATTAAACAATTCGAGCCCCCGGTAAAAAGTTACACGCTGGTAGGCACTTAAAATTGCAGGCGTTTTAACCTTAATTTTTTCTATCGATTTTATGGCATCGCTATAATTTTTAGTTACCATATAAACTTCGGTTAAAATTTTATATGCTTCCGAATTCCGTTCCGAGTTCGGATAAAGGGCAATGTAATTATCGAAAGCTTTTATGGTTTCGTTAAACGGCGAGTACGAAAGTTCGTAGGTAAGTTTTGCATAATTAAACAGCGCATCTTCTTTTATCTTCTCATCGAAATCGAACTCGGAAGCAGCACCGTACGCCATTTTAGCTTTCTCTTTTTCGTCGGCTTTTATATAACAGTCGGCCAAATGGTAGTAGGCATTTTGTGCCATTTTATCTTTTCCTTTAGTAGCATGTTTCAGCAGAGGAGTTGCCTTTTCGTAATTGCCGGTATTGTAATAACAGTACCCGAGAATGTAATTCTCCTCGCGTGTTTTCGGCCCTTTCGAATTAAAAAATCTCTCGAGAAAAGGAATAGCCTTTTTATAATTGCCCAAATGAAACCACGAATCGCCAACAATTTTCGAAAGTTCATTTTGATGTTCCTTTTCAACATCGTCAATAATTGGCGTAGTATAATCGACCACCTTTTTATATTCCTCTTGTTTGTAATAAATATGACTAACATAGAGAGGAATAACGCGCGAAAAAGCCGGGTCGTCATTCAATTTTGTAAATCCTTCGAGTGCGGCAGAATAGTCGCCTTGCAAATACATAATGTGTGCCCAATAGTAGGTTGCCGGCTTGCTATACAAGTTATTGGCATCTTTAATTTCAGAAAAATAACCGAGTGCCTTCCCCGGATTATCGGTCATTAAATAACAGTATCCGGTTTGGTATTCAAGCTTTATTCTCTCCTTCTCCGACAACTCATTTTTTCTGATTTCGGAGAATGTTCGTAACGCCGGAATGAACTGTTTTTTTTCGAACTGGTAATTTCCGTAATTTAAACGTGCCTCATTAATATACGGACTTTCAGCATTTTCTGTAATGAATTTCTTTATAAGTTTACTTCCCGAACTGTATCCTGCATTTAACGCACAAACTGCCCTGTAATATTCTGCCTCCGAATAGATTTCCGATTTTGAATCGACAACTTTCTCTATTTTTTCAAACTCTTTAAACGAAGAGATATATCGTTCGTTAACAAAAAGCTGTTTGGCCAAATCAATTTTTTCCTGAATACTTTCGGGATATACAGTTTGTTGGGCTTCAATATGTGTTTGAATGAATAGAAACAGAAGTGAGAAATAGATAACTTTTAAATACTTCATATTATTAATTGTTTCATTTACAGCCTATTGGCCGGCATTTATTTCTGTTTGTTCTC
>JALUZN010000522.1 GCA_027011835.1 Draconibacterium sp.
CCATTTAATATTCTTACATTTCAGGTAAAATTGGTCAACATTTTTAAATCTGAAATATTCAATCTCTTTTAAAATACGAAGTGCCGACCGTAGCAGATAATTTGATTTGTAAATGGTTTCGAGGTTTCCTTCGTAAAAAACGGCGCGTTTCCCCAAACTAATATTTTTACCACCAATATTTTTTACCTCGTTGGCCAGAACCTCTTCGAGACCGGCAGTTGTTTTTGCTATTAATTTAAAATCTTTCAATGTTGTATGTTTTTAATTAAATACCTGCTCCATAATTAAACCCCGACTCTTTGGGTTGCGACTGAATAACCCGTGAATTGGCCGGCAAACTATTGGTAACCCAAACGTTACCGCCAATAACCGAGTTTTTGCCAATTGTAATACGGCCAAGTATTGTTGCCCCCGAATAGATAACCACGTTGTCTTCAACAATAGGGTGGCGCGGAATACCTTTAATTGGGTTTCCATTATCGTCGAGAGGGAAACTTTTTGCTCCCAGTGTAACGCCCTGATATATTTTTACATTGTTGCCAATAATACAGGTCGACCCGATTACCACACCCGTTCCATGGTCGATGGTAAAATTCTCGCCAATTTGTGCCCTAGGATGAATGTCGATTCCGGTTTGCCCGTGTGCCATTTCCGAAATGAAACGGGGAATAAGCGGAACTTCGAGTTGTAACAGTTTATGCGCAATGCGGTAATTTGTAATGGCTCTAATTCCCGGATAGGCAAAAATAATCTCGCCAACATTCGGGGCTGCCGGATCGTTTATAAATGTTGCTTCTACGTCGGTAACCAATTGCCTGCGAATTTCAGGAAGATGTTCGATAAAACTCAGTGTTTTTTCCTTGGCGAGTTGTTTGTGTTCTTCTAACGTAATTCTTTGTTTGTCGTCGCAGGCAAAGCAAATTCCGGCCAAAATCTCTTTACTTAATAACTGGGTAAGCTTGTCGATGTAAACACCCATATAATGTTGGGTAGCATGATTTTTTAACGAAGTGTTTCCAAAATAACCGGGAAACAATATTTCGCGTACCAAATCGATAATGCCTTTTAATTTGTTGATTGACGGAAGTGGCTGCCCTTGTTTGTGTTCGTGACATACCGATTGATACGACACCGGGTTGCTTAATTTTTTTATCGTATCCGAAATTCGGCGTTCAAAATCTTTTGTATCCATTTTCTTAAAATAAATGTAAAGCTAATTACAAATCAGATAAAATCGATATAAAACGGGAAAAGTATCTTTTTTGTTGATGATTTATTTTATTTCTTCCAAAAAATGGAGAGCATTTTTAATGCGTACAGTATTGTGCCCACTGACAATTTTATAAGGAGTATTGTATTTCTTTATTGTAGTAATGTAGCGCTTTTGAAGTTGGATTCTCTGCTCTCCTCCATTTTCGCGTGCAGGGTCGGGAACCCATGGGAGATCGGTGTCGCAGACTAAAAAGAGGTCGATTTTGTGTTTCAGAATCTCGGCTTCGAACCAATTGGGAATTTTATTAAAAACCACTTCGAACCAAATCTTGGTAATGATTAGCCAGGTATCGATAAAAATGTAAGGGGATTTTGAATGTTTAAGTTTGTTTAACTGTTCAACTTGTTGTTTGGCAATGTTTTCAACGTCGTTGTAGCTGTATTTGTAGTTGTGTTCTTCTACATATTGGCGTGCAATTTCGGGAATAAAAGGAACATTGAAATGTTTTGCCAATGCTTTGGTAAGCGTGCTTTTTCCCGTCGATTCGGCACCTGTAATGACTACTATTTTTGGTCTGTTTTTCAAGATTGTTGAAGTAAATCTTTTTTCCATTCAAAATATCCGAGAACGGCCATAACGGTATAAACAACGAATAAAATAACGGTTGGCCATAAATCTTTATAGATGTAAAGTCCTGCCGAAACAAGATCGACAAAAATCCAAATCAGCCACTGTTCAATATATTTCCGGGCGAGCATCCAGGTTGCTACAATACTGAGTGCAGTTGTAAGCGAGTCCATAAACGGAACCGGCGAATCGGTAAATTTTAGTAAAACAAACAAAATTGCAACATAAATTAATGCCGTAACAGCCGCCAGTTTTACCCAAAGCTGTTTTCGTGTTTTCAAAACCGGTATCGAGTTGGTTGTTGTATCTGTTTTCCCTTTTACCCAATAGTACCAGCCATAAATGCTTATTCCAACGTAATAAACTTGCAAGCCCATATCGGCATAAAACTTACTTTGAAAAAATACTACAATGTAAAGTGCCGATGTTACAAGCCCCGTTGGCCAGGTAAAAATACTTTGCCTGATGGAGAAAAAGATATACAATATGCCAAGAATGGAGCCCAGGATTTCAACCTTATTGACTGCAATCCATTCCAAAATTTGAGTTTGCATAAATTATTCAGTTTTCACTAAATAGCTGTCGTATTTTTTCTGATTCTCAAGAACTTCTAATGCTTTTAGGATGTCTTTGTCGTCTTTATAAATTACTTTGTAGAAGTCGTTTCTCGAGAAAAGATCGCGTGCAATAATTGCTTTAATCTCTTTTTTCATATCGTTCGACGAAAACTCCAAACTTGTTTCATCTTTCTCTATTCCCTCTTTTTCTCCATTCTCAACTACTTTGTTAATCATAGCGGTGGTAACTTCAAAGTGCTTGTCGAACTGGTCAAAATCTGAGTATTTCAACTTTAACTTGTTCCGGTTAACATCGATATAATCGAGTACATAATTGTAGATAACGCTCTTGCGGCGTAATTTATTTATGTATTTATAGTGAGACGATGTGTCCATTGGAATGAAAATGTCGGGCATAATGCCGCCGCCGCCGAAAACAGTCCGACCATTAATAAGTGTTTTGAACTTTTGCGACTCGTCGAATTTTATGCTGTCGGCGCTAAACATTTCGCCGTTTTCCATCCGGTGAATGTAGTCTTCGCGATACTCTTTCAGCCCGTTTTTATACGATTTCTGAATGCATCTTCCACTTGGTGTGTAGTAGTGTGCAGTGGTTAAACGTATCATCGAACCGTCGGTTAAAAAGAATGGTTTTTGTACCAGCCCTTTTCCAAACGAACGTCGGCCGATAATTACTCCACGATCCCAGTCTTGAATGGCACCCGAAACAATTTCGCTTGCCGATGCCGACATCTCGTTAATTAAAATCACAAGGTTTCCTTTTTCGAAAGTGCCTTGCGAAGGAGCTTTGTATTCGCGTTTTATATCGTTAATTCCTTCGGTATATACCACAAGACTTCCCTTCTTTAAAAACTGATTGGAGATTTGGATGGCTGTTTTCAGATAGCCGCCGGTATTTCCACGCAGGTCGAGAATCAGATTTTTAATACCGCTGTTTTTAAGTTTTTTCATTGCTTCCAAAAACTCGTCGAGCGAAGTAGCGGCAAATTTATTCAGTTTAATATAGCCGGTCGATTCGTCGAGCATGTACGAGGCATCGACACTAAAAATAGGTATTTTATCGCGAATAATAGTAAAGTCTAAAAGGTCGCGAACACCTCTTCGCAAAACTTTTAAGTTCACTTCTGTTCCTTTGTCGCCCCGAAGCAGCCGGAATACATCGCTGTTTTTTAATCCTGTTCCGGCAATATTTTCGCCATCTACTTCGATAATTCTATCGCCTGACCGAAGTCCGACTTTCTCTGACGGACCGCCCGAAATGGTACTGTTTACCATTAGTGTGTCTTTGTAAATATTAAACGAAATACCAATCCCTTCAAAATTCCCTTTTAGCGGCTCGTTCATTTTTTCCACCTCTTCTTTCGAGATGTAGGTGGAGTGGGGGTCGAGTTCGGAAAGAACTTTAACAATTGCTTTTTCGGTAAGTGCATCAATGTTGGTTGTGTCGACATAGTACCCGTCGATTAAACGTAAAAGCCTGCCAAATTTAAGCTGGTTTTCCTGAACTGAACTTTGTGCTTTAACTTGCGAAACCGGCAGAACAAACAGAAAGGTAAACAGCACCATTACAATGAATTGTCCTCTGGTTTTTAATGATATTTTTTGCATCTCTTTTAATTAATATTTACGAATTCAATTGTTGTTTTTGCAGAAGTTACTGGCAATTTATTCCCACTCGATTGTTGCCGGTGGTTTTGAACTTATATCGTAAACTACGCGGTTAATTCCACGTACTTTATTAATAATCTCGTTCGACATTTTTGCAAGAAAATCGTAGGGCAAATGAACCCAGTCGGCAGTCATTCCGTCGGTAGAAGCTACTGCCCGTAGAGCAACCGTATTTTCGTATGTTCTTTCGTCGCCCATAACTCCAACCGATTGTACCGGTAGCAACATAACTCCTGCCTGCCAAACTTTGTCGTATAAATTCCACTCTTTAAGTCCGTTAATAAAAATAGCATCGGCATCTTGCAGCATAGCAACTTTTTCGGGAGTGATATCTCCCAAAATTCGAATTCCTAATCCGGGGCCGGGGAATGGGTGCCGCCCTAAAAGTTCAGGTTTAATGTTCAATGCTTTTCCAACGCGGCGCACCTCGTCTTTAAAAAGCAGACGCAATGGTTCAACTACTTTCAGGTTCATTTTTTCTGGTAATCCGCCAACATTGTGGTGCGATTTTATGGTCGCCGATGGTCCGTTTACCGATACCGACTCAATAACATCGGGGTAAATTGTTCCCTGAGCCAGCCACTTTACATCCTGAATTTTATGTGCTTCAACATCGAATACTTCAATAAAATTACGTCCTATAATTTTTCGTTTTTGCTCGGGGTCTTTAACACCTGCCAAATCGTCCCAGAATTTTTGTTTGGCATCGATTCCTAAAACATTCAGCCCCATATTTTCATACGATTTTAAAACGTCTTCAAATTCATCTTTTCTGAGAAGTCCGTTGTCGACGAAAATACAGGTGAGGTTCTCTCCAATAGCGCGGTTTAAAAGCACTCCGGCAACAGTAGAGTCTACACCGCCCGACAACCCAAGTACCACTTTGTCGTTGCCCAGTTTTTGCTTCAATTCATTCACCGTGGTTTCTACAAACGAGTCGGGAGTCCAGTTTTGTTGGCAGCCGCAAATGCTTGAAACAAAGTTTTCGAGCAGTTGTTTGCCCTCTGTTGTATGATACACCTCGGGGTGAAACTGAATTGCCCAGGTATTTTCGTTGTCTATTTTATACGCGGCATAATTTACCTCTTCGGTTGATGCAATTACTTTATACTCTTTTGGAAGTTTAACAATTGTATCGCCGTGCGACATCCAAACCTGCGTGTGCAGACTTATATCTTTAAACAATTGGCACCCCGATTCGATAAACCCGAGATTTGCCCGGCCATACTCGCGTGTGTTCGACGGTGCAACTTCGCCGCCATAAAAGTGAGCTAAATATTGAGCACCATAACAAATGCCAAGCACAGGTACTTTTCCTTTTATTTCTGAAAGATTGGGTTTAGGTGCATCTTCGTCGCGCACCGAAAAAGGACTTCCCGAAAGAACGACACCTTTTACCGACTCATCAATGTCAGGAAAATTGTTGTATGGATGAATTTCGCAATAAACGTTTAACTCGCGAATTTTTCGGCCAATTAACTGGGTGTATTGCGACCCGAAATCAAGAATTAATATTTTCTCTTGCATGAATTTGTTTTTTCTGAAAAATAAAAAGACAAATGTAAAAAATACAGGTCAAAAGTTATCCGATTGTTTAATAAAAAGCGAGTGTTGTTAACATGATTGCATAATTATTGTAAAATTAAACCGTTTGAAAATTGTGGTGAATAAAAAAATCGTGATTTTGCTTTGCTCAATTTTCAGAAACCTGTTTGAATTGAGTATAATTGTTAAATTTGGGCGAAATTCTTAATCTGTTTTTAATGAAGTTTTTTCAGTTTCTATTATTGTTTTCTGCTCTGTTTTGTGCAACGGTGTATTCGAATGCGCAAGATTTAAAAGAGAATGAGATTGTTGTTATTAAAGGCGAAAAATTTGTTTTACATCAGGTTCGTGCCGGCGAAACAATCTATTCAATTTCAAAAAAATATAAAATCGAACGGTCGGAGTTGCAGAAATATAATCCTAAAATTTCAGACGGGTTAAATATTGGCGAGGTTTTAAAAGTGCCGTATTATAGTAAACCCAATGGGTTTCAGAAAGGCGACCCTACACGTTTCGAAATTTATACGGTTACGCTGAGGCGCGAAACGCCAAACTCAATTGCCAATAAATTTAATATTACGGTCGACCAGTTGTTTGCATATAATCCGAAAGTTAGAAAGTTTAAAAGAGGGAATAAAATTAAAATACCGGTTTGGGAAGTTGTTAAAGAGCCGGAACCGGAGGATGTTGAAGAAGAAAAACCGATTGCCGAAAACGAGGGAGAAACAATTACGCACACCGTTGTGTCGGGCGAAACACTTTACTCGATTTCGAAAAAATATGGTGTTTCAGAAAACGAAATTCTTTCGTTGAATCCTGAAACCAAAAATTTAAAAGCAGGTTCGCAAATTACTCTTCCTGTAAAAACAGAGGTAGTTCCGGTAATGCCTGATTCGGTAAAGACCCGTTCCGGGGGAAACTATTTTGAGCACATTATCGAATCGGGAGAAACGTTGTGGGGAACAGCCCGGAAATACAACGTTACCGAAGAGGAGTTAAAAGCATTGAATCCGGTATTACAAACAGGTTTTCAGGCGGGTGTTGTCATAAAAATTCCATTGAAAGAGAAACTGGAAAATACACAGGCTAAACCTGTTAACGACGACGCTTTTGTAAAACATATTGTGGTGCGTGGCGAAACATTATATGGTTTGGCAGCAAAATACGAACTCACAATTCCGGAGATAAAAAAGTTTAATCCTGTTTTAAAAAGCCGGAATCTTGTGGCCGGCGAAACAATATTGATTCCACAAAAAATAACCAGCGAAATTGTAAATGTTGAAGCCACAAATGCTGCCGATTCAATTCAGAAAATTGAAGATTTTTACAGAGTTGAAGAGCCGCCCGTTGTTGTTCCCGAAGCATGCCGGCACGACGAGCAGGGTGCATTTCGGGACGAAACGTTTGATGTGGCACTGTTTTTACCACTCTATTTAAATGCTAACGACACATTAAATCGCGAAATGGTTGTAATCGACTCGATGGCTGAATTAGCAGAGGGTGTGGAGAGAAATGCTGAACAAAATAGTGTGCAGGATACGGCTATTGAACAGGTTGAACAGAAAGAACGGTTTAAGCAATTTTACAGAAATAGTGAGAGCTTTCTTGAATTTTATGAGGGGGTTTTAATTGCAGTCGATTCGATGCAAAACCGGGGCATGAACATTCGACTGCATGTTTTCGATACTCAACGAAATGCCGACTCGGTTCGTGCGTTTATTTCGTCGGTAGAGTTTTTGGAAACCGATTTAATAATTGGTCCGGTTTACGAACGGGTACAAAAAGAGGTGGCACAAATTGCAGCTAAAAATCGTATTCCAATGGTGTCGCCACTTGCTTCGCAATCGATGATTACAAAGAGCAATCCTCAGTTTTTTCAGGCGGTTCCGTCGCGCGAATATGTTGCTGCCGAAACTGCAGAGATGATTGCCGAGGAGTATTTTAATAGCAATTTTATTGTTCTGAAAACATCGGCTTACGAAGGAACTCCGGAGGGGAAACTGGTAAATTTGATTCAGGAGAAGTTGTATAACTCGGGGTTTTTAAGTAGTCCGCAGGGAGTGAGTTTTACGGTTTACGATTTTAAACACGAAGGCCCGTACGGATTACGGCGAATTATGTCGCACAACAAAGAGAATGTTATTTATATTCCATCGTCGAAAGAGGGGGAGTTGAGTGTTGCTATTTCGAATATTAATAACCTGGCCGACGACTATTCAATTACTTTAATTGGTACAAACCGGTTCCCGAATTATCATAGTATCGATGTGGAACAGTTTCATAACCTGAAGTTAAAATATATTGTGCCAAACTGGATTGATTATAACAAACCCGAAACGGCTGAGTTTATCGAAAAATTCAGGAATAATTTTGCCACCGACCCGGGGAAAATAGGGGTGCAGGGATTTGATGTGGCCTACTACTTTTTAAATGCGTTAAACTATTACGGAAAAGATTTTGGAACATGTTTGCCCTATTTGAAAATAAATTTGGTGCAGGAAAATTTTCATTTCGAAAAGGTTTCGCAGTTTGGCGGGTACATGAACGAAGGAGTTTCGGAGATCTCATATAATCGGAATTACGAAGTGCACCGAATCAGGGTAAAAGGGCAGCCGGTATTTGTTCAGGGAGAGTAATCCCGATTGTTGATTCATGCATCTGTAGTACATCTTAAAAAAACTGAATTGTAACCGGGCCGTTTGACGCTATAAAAAAACCGTTCTCTTTTAAAAAGAACGGTTCTCTGCGATTTCTTTAAATTTTTTTTGCTTGCTTTTATTCAAACTGTTTAAAAGTTTTTTTAATAATTTCAATTGCTTCCATCAGCTGTTTTTCTGAAATTACCAAAGGTGGTGTAAACCTGATAATATGCTCGTGTGTGGGTTTTGCAATCAATCCGTTTTCTTTTAGTGCCAGACAAACATCCCACGCTGTTTTCCCGTTTTTGGGTTTTATGGCAACAGCATTTAGCAATCCTTTTCCCCGAACAATTTCAATCATTTCCGAGTCGATTGCACGCATCTCTTTCCTGAAAATTTCGCCCATTTTGTTTGAGTTTTCAACCAGTTTTTCATCGATTATTACATCGAGTGCAGCCATTGCAACTTTTGCAGCCACCGGATTACCGCCGTATGTGCTGCCGTGTTCACCGGGTTTTATGGTAAGCATAATTTCGTCGTCGGCAAGTACACACGAAACGGGGTACATTCCTCCCGAAATGGCTTTCCCAAGAATTAAAATATCGGGTCGTACATTCTCGTGGTCGCAGGCCAGCATTTTTCCTGTTCGTGCCAGCCCGGTTTGAACTTCGTCGGCAACAAAAAGTACATTGTTCTTTTTGCAAAGAGCTGCTGCCTTTTGCAGATAGCCATCTTCCGGAACATAAATACCGGCTTCGGCCTGAATGGGTTCAACTAAAAATCCCGCAACATTTGGGTTTTGTAACTCTTTTTCAAGTCGCTCCAAATCGTTATACGGAATATTTATAAATCCCGGGGTATAGGGGCCGTAATGGTTGTATGCATCGGGGTCCGACGACATTGAAATAATGGTAATTGTCCGTCCGTGGAAATTGCCGTCGCAAACAATAATTTTAGCCTCGTTTGCCGGTATTCCTTTCACTTTGTATGCCCATTTGCGAATTAATTTCAGAGCGGTTTCGTCGGCTTCGGCACCCGAGTTCATTGGTAGCATTTTGTCGTATCCAAACAATTTGGTCATGTACTCTTCCCATTCGCCAAGTACATCGTTATAAAATGCCCGCGATGTTAAGGCAAGTTTGCTCGCCTGGTCGACTAACGCTTTTGTTATGGTTGGATGGCAGTGCCCTTGATTTACTGCTGAATATGCGGCAAGAAAATCGTAATATTTTTTGCCTTCAACATCCCAAACAAAAACGCCTTCTCCTTTCGATAAAACTGCCGGAAGCGGGTGGTAGTTGTGTGCGCCAAATTTATCTTCTTTGGCCATGTAGTCGTTGCTATTCAATTTAGTCATTTTGTTACGTTTTAAATTTGCACAGAATTACAATATTTTATGTTCATTTCAAAAAAAGATATTGTGTTAAAAAGCAGTGAGAAAAGTCAGCTTTTGAAATCTATACCCAATTCAGATGGATTTTTAAGGGATCAATTCAACTTTCGGGTTGATGGGGCAATTTAAAATTTAATGAATCGGCTTTTCCCCTGCCGTAGGTCATACTTTTGGGGCTAAGCCAAAAAGTAAAATCCGCCCGATAGGGCAAAAGTAACATCAAGGCATCCCTCTGACCGGCACCCAAGAAGTTTAAACCTACTAAGAATCTATTTAAATATTGTACCAACCCGAATTATGAAGTGAGCTTTTTTTAGGTTAAAAAGAAAAAGCCGGTCAAAAACCGGCTTCCTGAAACTGTTTAATTGCTCATTTAAAACCATTCCTACAAAGCGGGGAGAGAAATGGATGAAGTTAAGCTGCTTCTTGTTATTAAGACTCACAAATATTAATTTTGTTACAGTATGTATCCGGAAATTTCGCTTATTTTTGAAGAAAAACTTTTTTCGATGAAAAAATCAGAATTATTCGACTTTGTTATTCAATATTTTGAAAAAACAATGGCCATTGCCGAAACCGAATTGGAATATGGGAATCCGTTTGAGTTAATTGTTGCAGTTATTTTGTCGGCACAATGCACCGATAAGAGGGTAAATTTAATTACTCCCGAGTTATTCAGGCGTTTCCCAACTCCGCAAAAAATGGCCGAAGTCGATTCTGCTGAAGTTTTCGATTATATCAGAAGTTGTTCGTATCCGAATAATAAAGCAAAGCATTTGGTTGGTATGGCACAAAAACTAATTGAATTGTTTGACGGTGTTGTTCCGGGCGATGTTGACGATTTGCAAAAGTTACCCGGAGTTGGACGAAAAACAGCGAATGTTATTGCAGCCGTTGTTTTTAATAAGCCAACTATGGCGGTCGATACGCATGTTTTTCGTGTTGCCGCCCGAATTGGGTTAAGTACAAATGCAAAAACACCGCTTGCTACCGAGTTGCAGTTGGTAAAATATTTCCCCGAGGAGATTATACCCAAAGCACATCATTGGTTAATTTTGCATGGCAGGTACACCTGTTTGGCACGAAAACCAAAATGCGAAAAGTGTGGATTAACCGAAGTTTGCAAGTTTTATAAAAAGGAGGTTGCGAAAAAATAAGTAAATATTTATTTATCAATAGTTCGTTATTTCGAAGGAATTTCCCATAGGGATTCCTACGGAGCCTATGGGGTGTTATTATATCATACTGACATTCAGTAAAATGTCCAAAAGCCTTTGGTCATGTCAAGATCTTGATTGTCAGTAATTTAATTTTAGTCTTGTGTCTAACAATCTATTCTTATGTAAGCAAGAGTAAACTTACGGCCATAATTACCATTCCACCAATTAACCCGTAAACGGCAATGTGGTGTTCGCCGTACTCCTCGGCAGAAGGAAGTAACTCATCGAACGAGATAAAAACCATAATTCCGGCGACTCCTGCCATTACTGTTCCAAAAATAATTTCTGAATTACCCGAATTGAGAAATGGCAACAAAACAAGGTAGGCAATTACAGCTCCCACAGGTTCGGAAATACCCGAAAGAAACGATAAGATAAATGCTTTTTTTCGACTTCCGGTGGCATAAAAAATGGGAACCGAAACAGCAATCCCCTCTGGAATATTGTGAATGGCAATGGCAATAGCAATGGCAATTCCCGCAGTAGGATTGCTAATTGCCGACATAAATGTTGCAATTCCTTCCGGAAAATTATGAATGGCAACTGCCAGTGCAGTTAATATTCCCATTCGGTAAAGTTTTTTAAAACGGGCGGCTTCCGCTTTATTGTCCATCGCTTCAACCGACCTTATTTCGTGTGGATTCTCGAAAGTTGGAATAAACTTATCGATAAGAGCGATTAAAAGCATTCCACCAAAAAACGAGATAATGGTGTAAAGGTTTCCTGTAAACTCACCAAAATATCCGACAAAACTTTTGTTGGCTTCGGGGAAAATTTCGACAAACGAAATGTAGATCATTACGCCAGCTGAAAAACCCAGCGAAAGTGTGAGCAATTTGGTATTTGTACGTTTTGCAACAAAAGCAATTGCACTACCAATTCCGGTCGATAATCCGGCAAATGTGGTAAGCAAAAGTGCATATATAATTTTTGAACTCTCCATAATTTAAATTGAAAGAATAAAAATAGTAAAAGTAGTTAATTCTGAATTAACAAAGCGATAGCGATTAAGTGGCGCTTAATCAGTGTCTTGTGTGAACTGTTCGTAAAATGGAGCAAAATAATTAGTGAAGAACTTTGATTCTTTATTAAACTTTGTACATTTGCCGCTCAACATGTTTAACTAAAAAATTAGATTGTTATGTCATATGTTATTTCTGATGAATGTATTGCATGTGGAACATGCATCGATGAATGTCCGGTAGACGCAATTACTGAAGGTGATATTTATAAAATTGATCCTGAACTTTGTACCGACTGTGGCTCTTGTGCAGAAGTTTGTCCTGTAGACGCAATTTCTGCAAAGTAACATACTCATCGCAAAAAGACATTAAAATGCCTGCTATCAAATTTTGATTAGCAGGCTTTTTTTTGCCTTTTTTTTAAAAAGTTATCTTCTATTTTTTCGATGAATTGCGAATGATAAGTTGGGTGGGCATTGTAATGGTCTTGAAGTTAGTATCTGATATTTTATTGTTAATCTGGCTAATAACAAGTTCGGCAGCTTTTTGTCCCATTAAAAAACCAGGTTGTTTTATTGTGCTGATTGAGGGAGTTACCACCTCGGAAAAGGGCTCGTTACTGAACCCAACAATTGCAATTTCATCGGGCAGTTTAATGCCAATTTCTTTTAAATAGATAATAATTCCGAGAGCGGTTGTGTCGTTGGCGCAAAATACAGCATCGGGTAATTTGTTATTTTTTCGAAGTGTCTTTAGTGCTTCAATACCGTCATTTCGGGTCATGGTTCCGTTAAAAATTAACGATTTATCGGTTTTTAATCCTGCGTCGTTTAATGCTGCAATAAAACCCTCTTGTCTGCTTTTATAAATGTTAATGGTTTGTGGACCACCAATATGTGCAATTTTCCGTGCACCGTTTTCAATTAAATGTTTTGTTGCCTGGTAGGCTCCTCCAAAATCGTCGGCAATAATTTTATGTGCATCTATCTTGTCGGTAACTCTGTCGAATAAAATTAAAGGAATTTTCCGGTCGGTAAAAAGTTTTAAGTGTTCAAACGATTTTGTCTCCATTCCAAGCGAAAGAATCAATCCGTCAACCCGGTTTGCAAAAAGTGTTTGTGCAATTTTAGCCTCTTTTTCAACTTTGTCGTTCGACTGCGATATGGTAACCGTAAAACCGTTTTTGTAGGCAATATCTTCAATTCCGCTAATTACAGACGAAAAAAAATGGCGGTTTATTAATGGAACAATTACTCCAATTGTATTCGTTTTTTTTGTTCTGAAACTTGCTGCCAAAACATTGGGGCGGTATCCCATCTCTTCGGCAGTTTTTTTTATTCGTTTTCGGGTACTCTCGCTAATTATAGGATTGTTTTTAAGAGCACGCGAAACAGTTGATGCCGAAATGTTTAGCTGTTTTGCAATGTCGTGAATTGTAATTTCCATTTTCTTGTTTTGTAGACGCAAAGTTAATTAATAAGCATTAATAATGCAATCGATTGCAATGCTATTGAATTATTTCTATTTTTACTTCGAATAATATAATAAATTAGGATTATGGCTACAATATATGAAGAGCGGTACAGTTATCATCCCGACGATTTTAAACTGTATGGAACAGAAAAAATTAGAAAAGAGTTTTTAGTAGAGAAACTGATGGAGGCAGGAAATATTCGCTTGGTTTACTCTTTGGCCGAACGTTTTATTGTTGGAGGTGCAGTTCCGGTAAACAATGCTTTACCGTTAGAAACAATTACCCCGTTAAAAGCCAATTATTTTTGCGAACGCCGCGAGGTGGGTGTAATTAATGTTGCAGGAGC
The DNA here is from genome assembly GCA_027011835.1 of Draconibacterium sp. Lineage (GTDB taxonomy): Bacteria > Bacteroidota > Bacteroidia > Bacteroidales > Prolixibacteraceae > Draconibacterium. Next base: position 13,666 of record JALUZN010000522.1, read on the forward strand.
CGGTTCGGTAGTTGTTGATGGTGTTGAATATAAAATGAATTTTAAAGATGCGCTATACATTGGCAAGGGAAGTAAGGAGGTTCTTTTTAAATCGGACGACGAAAAGAGTCCGGCACATTTTTATATTAATTCGGCACCGGCTCATAAAGAGTATCCTGTAAAGCATGTTACTATGGGCAATGCAAATGTACTTCATCTGGGCTCGCTCGAATCTTCAAACCAGCGCGATATTAATCAACTGCTTATTCATGGAGTTGTAGAAACCTGCCAGTTGCAAATGGGAATGACAGAATTAAAAACCGGAAGTGTATGGAATACAATGCCACCGCATTTGCATAGCCGGCGCAACGAGGTTTATTTTTATTTCGATGTTCCCGAAGATCAGGCAGTTTGCCATTTTATGGGGCAGCCCGATGAAACGCGCCATATTTGGATGCAAAACGAACAGGCAGTAATTTCTCCAAGTTGGTCGATTCATGCAGCTGCCGGAACAAGTAATTATATTTTTATTTGGGGAATGGCAGGCGAAAATCTCGACTATACCGATATGGATGTAATTCAACCTAAGGAACTTAAGTAATCTAAAACACAATTATTATGATTCAGGAATTATTCGATTTAACCGGACAGGTTGCATTAATAACCGGAGGTACGCACGGAATTGGAATGGCTATTGGCAAAGTTTTGGGTCGGGCAGGAGCAAAAATATGCGTAAACGGTATTGATGATGTTAAGTTGGAACGTTGCAAAAAAGAGTATGCCAACGTGGGGGTCGATGTTTTTACTGTGAAATTTAATGTTACCGATGAAGATGATGTGGACCGGGGAATCTCAATTATTGAAAAAGAAGTGGGTGTCATCGATATTTTGGTTAATAATGCCGGAATTATTAAACGCATTCCAATTCTCGATATGCCGGTTGCCGATTTTAAACAGGTAATTGATGTCGATTTGGTTGCACCGCTAATTGTGGCAAAACGGGTAGCTCCTAAAATGATTGAAAAGCGTTCGGGGAAAATAATAAATATGTGCTCGATGATGAGTATTTACGGACGTAACTCCGTTTCGGCTTATGCTGCAGCAAAAGGAGGACTAAAACTTTTAACGGCCAATATGACTTGCGAATGGGCAAAATACAACTTGCAAATAAATGGGATTGGGCCGGGGTATATTGCCACATCTCAAACTGCTGCCATTCGCGAAGGCAACCATCCGTTTAACGATTTGGTAATGACCAGAACCCCGGCAGGACGTTGGGGCGAACCCGAAGATGTTGGTAATGCAGCACTCTTTCTTGCATCGAAAGCCAGTGATTTTGTAAACGGACATGTTCTTTTTGTCGATGGTGGAATTTTGGCAAACTTTGGTTATGTTGCCGGCGAAAACGATATTTAGTTTGAGTATAGAACAGTTCTTTTTGAGGCGATCCGGGGGTTATTGGATAGCCTCATTTGTCTCTTCATTTTTGGCTTGCTGCTTTTTCTTTGTCGAATTCTCTTTCCTCTTTTTCTTCTTTCTTTTTATCTTATCAATTAGTTTTCCAATCTGTTCAGAGGGCGAAAAACGAAGTAAACTAACCGACGAGGCTTCGACACGTTGTACGCGGTTGTTTGCACTAAGAACCTCTTTCATTCGTTCCGATTCGGTATAACTATCGAGTGGTTTTGGCCTGAAATCGAATTTTATCGACTCAATGTTTTCCATTGCTTTTTCGTAATCCGTTTTTTGGTTGGGCGAAACATCAATACCTTTAATATTTATTGTATCGACATTTAATTGAATGGTTGGGTTGGTAAGGAGCGAAAAAACGGTTACTGTTTTTCTGAAATAGGAGACATGCGAAATAATTAATGTATCGCTGGGCAAAACCCAAATAGAGAAAACACCGTTTGCATTGGTTATATTTTTGTCTAAGTCGCGCGAGTTAAAAACATAAGCGTCGGCAACCGGCATACGATTTATTCCAACAACTCTTCCCTCAATCTGAAATCTCTCGGTTTGAGCAAAAGAGGTGAAAAAAGAGAAAAAGAACAGTATGAAAAGTATTTGTCTCATTATTGATTTGTTGTTGCAAAGGTCGGGATTTCCTTTGTTAAATTGAACAAAAAAATGCAAACAATGTTTAACCTGAATTCTTCACAAACTATTCTATTCCGAAGCTAAACTGCTTTGAATAAAGAAAATGCTCGATTTTCGTTTCTCAAAATAGCTTAGGCTATTTCGGTGAGCCTCAACTCTGTGCTTTCCTTTATTCTTTGCATTTTTATACCAATTTAATTTCAAAACACCCTAAATAATTTGTATATTTACTGCATGGGTAAACGAACAGTAATTATAATAAAAGAAAGCCTGAATGAATTGAATGTTTTGTACAAACAAACCAGAAAGCA
>JALUZN010000523.1 GCA_027011835.1 Draconibacterium sp.
CTAAAATCCATGCTCTTGTCTCTTTATCTGTCATTTTAAAGAAATTAATATGATATACCCAAACCTGTATGAATTGAGTATAAAAGTACACAAAGCAAAGTTGCAAACAAAAAGAAAGCAACCCGTTTTGAGCTGCTTTCAATAAATCATTTTATTTTTTCTTTTAGTATGCTTGCGCGAATAATACTCTTCGCTTCGATGGTTTTCCCGAGAATATGCAAACTCCCTCCTCCTCCTCGTATTCTAAGGGCAGGCAACGAATTGTTGCTTTGGTTTCGTTTTTAATCTGCTCTTCTGTTTCAGAGGTTCCATCCCAGTGAGCTAAAACAAAGCCACCTTTTTTTATGGCTTTTTTAAACGCATCGTAAGTATCGACTTTTACAGTATTCTCTGCTCTGAAATTTAACGCTTTTGCGTAAATATTTTTCTGAATTTCATCGAGTAAGTTTTCTATATATTCATCAACTCCGTCAATAGAAGCTACTTTTTTCTCCAGCGTATCGCGGCGGGCAATTTCCACTGTTCCATTTTCGAGGTCGCGGGGTCCGATTGCAATTCGTACCGGCACACCTTTTAATTCGTACTCGGCAAATTTCCAACCCGGTTTCCGGTTGTCTTTATCGTCGTAACGAACCGAAATTCCTTTGGCTTTCAGTTTAGAAACAATTTCGTTTACTTTTTCCGAGATTGCTGCCAACTGCTCCTCGTTACGATAAATGGGAACAATTACAACCTGATATGGAGCCAGTTTTGGAGGAAGCACCAGCCCATTATCGTCGGAGTGAGCCATTATTAATGCTCCCATTAATCGAGTAGAAACGCCCCACGATGTTGCCCATACATAATCTTCAGTCCCCTCTTTGTTAGCAAATTTCACATCGAAAGCTTTGGCAAAATTTTGCCCTAAAAAGTGCGATGTTCCCGACTGTAAAGCTTTTCCGTCCTGCATTAAAGCCTCAATGGTATAGGTTTCTAACGCACCGGCAAATCGCTCGTTATCGGTCTTTGTTCCTTTTATTACAGGCAACGCCATAAAATTCTCAGCGAAATCAGCATAAACATTAATCATCTGTATTGTTTCGTCGATTGCCTCCTGTTTCGTTGCGTGCGCCGTGTGTCCTTCTTGCCATAAAAATTCGGCAGTACGCAAAAACAGACGGGTACGCATCTCCCAACGCACAACATTTGCCCACTGGTTAATTAATATTGGTAAATCTCGATACGACTGAATCCAGTTTTTATAGGTGTTCCAGATAATGGTTTCCGAAGTTGGTCGAACAATAAGTTCCTCTTCGAGTTTAGCATCGGGGTCGACCATTACGCCACCATTTACCTCATCGTTTTTTAAACGATAATGCGTTACCACCGCACACTCTTTTGCAAATCCCTCGACGTGTGATGCCTCTTTACTAAAAAACGATTTCGGGATAAATAATGGGAAATATGCATTTTCGTGCCCGGTTTCTTTAAACATTCGGTCTAATTCGGCTTGCATTTTCTCCCATATTGCATAACCATAGGGTTTAATAACCATACTTCCGCGTACAGCAGAGTTTTCGGCAAGGTCGGCCTTAATAACCAGATCTTGATACCACTGTGAATAATTCTCGCTTCGCGATGTTAATACTTTCGCCATTTCTTTAATTTTGGTATAGATTTTGCTAAATCATATTAAATTTTGAGATTACAAATTAAGTAATTATTATTGACATTAATTAAAGGGAGGACGAGATATGAAATCAAGATTAACATTATTTAGCGCACTACTTTTTTTACTGGGTGGATGCACAACAGGTAGCTACACTACAGGTTCATACTCCGATGACATTTATTTCAATCCGTCCGATGTACCACCGCCAATTGTAGTTACTGAGAAAAAAGCGCAACCTACAAAAACTGAAAGAGTTATTATCAGTCAGACCGAGCAAAATCCTGACGGATCAACCACAATGAACAACTACATATTCGATAATACAGATGCCGATGCTGTTGCATATAATATGGATCAAATGGAGTTGGAAGACAGTGACACTACTGTATATTACGACGATGATGATTTACAATATGTAATTAATAACTATTACGATGGCGACGATCTTGATTACGCTTACAGAATCAGACGTTTCCACAATCCATATTTTTACGATCCCTTTTATTGGGATAGCTGGTATTACGATCCCTATTATTATTCACCCTTTTCATTCTCATTTAGTTGTGGATGGGGAGGTTACCCTTATTATGGCTGGGGTGGTTATTGGGGCGGCTATTATCCTCCTTACTGGGGTGGCTACCCACCTTACTGGGGGGTCTATCCACCGTACTATCCCGGATACCCTGTGTACCCGGTCTATCCGGTTTATCCCAGCGAAGGTTACACCTATGGACAAAGAAGATCGACAGGAACTACCGTTGCAAGGAACGATGGTCGAAGATCGACATCGGGATCAATTGCAAACAATAGTTCGGCAAGAAATAAAAGTGGAAACAGTACAGTTTCAGCATCTTCAAGAAGATCTACTTCTCGGTCGGGAGTAAGCAGCAGTTCCGGAAGAAATAATACAAAAGCTGCTTCAACCAAAGTATTGACTGAACGGAGAAGGAGCACCGGCTATACACGCCCGGCAAACACAAGAAAAAGTGCAACCACAAACAGGTCGCAAAATAATACACGTTCAAGTAGTTCTCACCGAAGCACTGTCTCTTCGCGCACACAAAAATACTCTCGTCCGGGGTCTACTTCCAGCGGAAGAAGTTATACCCGGCCAAGTACAAGTTCGTATGCAAGAAACAGCTACTCGAAACCAAGAGTAATTAACAAAAGCGGCACCTCTTCAAAATCGAGATATGTAAGTCCAAGATCGACTTCGAGCTACAACAAATCATACAGAACCAGTTCAACTTACAGCAGAAGTTCAAGTAGCGGACGCTCATCGAGAAGCTACAGAGCTCCTTCATCATCATCGTCACGTTCAAGTTCAAGCTCAAGCTATCGTTCATCGCCATCGCGTAGCAGCAGTAGCAGTTACCGGAGTAGTGGAAGCAGTTATCGGAGTAGCGGCTCGTCGTTCTCGGGAGGCTCGAGAAGTTCCGGCAGTAGAGGTGGTGGTGGAACAAGATCGTCTTCGGGAAGAAGATAGATTGCTACACTCATATTTTTATATTAATTAAAATTATTTTATCATGAAACGATATCTTATTCTATTCATAGTAACTATTCTAATGCCATTTTTAATTCAGGCACAAGATTTAGCCGATGCTTTACGCTTCTCGCAACTTCAAACACAAGGAACAGCAAGAGCCGGTGCAATGGGAAATGCATTCGGAGCATTGGGAGGCGATTTCACATCGGTTAGTATTAATCCGGCCGGTATCGGATTGTATCGTTCCGACGAAGTTACAATCACTCCAAAATCAAGTCATACTCGAACAGAAAGTTCGTACTGGAATTCGGGAGCTGAAGATACTGATTATAAATTCACGTTAAATAATTTTAGTTATGTTTCAACAATTCCTGCTTCGTCGGGGAGCGAACTGGGACTGATTAGCATTAATCTGGGAATTGGCTACAACCGTCTAAAAGAGTTTAACAGCAACGCATTTGCAATTGGAAACAATATAAATGGATCGTACCTCGACTACTTTGCCGATAATGCAAATCGTGGTATTTGGTCGGATCATTACGAAGAGCTAGCATGGAAAACAGATGTTCTTTTACAAGATGAAAATACGGGTGAATACTGGCACGATATTCAAGATGCCGGATATGGACAAAACCAACGCAAATCGATATCGAAAAGCGGTTCGATTGACGAATATTCGTTTGCTGTTGGTGTGAATTTTAACCATAAACTGTATTTGGGAGCTTCGTTTGGAATGACAAATGTATATTACCGCGAGTCGACAACCATATACGAAAACGATGCTCAGGAAAACATTCCCTACTTAAACAATTTTTCATTTAACAGCTATTTAAGAACTTACGGGTACGGAAATAATTTTAAGTTCGGATTAATTTACAAACCTATACAGGCAATCAGACTGGGAGTTTCAATACATACACCTACCTGGTACAGGCTGCACGATTCGTTTGAAACATCGATGCAGAGTTCGCTCACCTACGACGACGGTTCGGGAAACTACAACGAGCGTTCGCCTTTGAATTATTACGACTACCGGCTGGAGACTCCTTTAAGAACGACATTCAGCGGAGCTTTTGTAATTGCAAAAAAAGGGTTAATCAGTGTTGATTATGAACTAATAAATTATGGTATGGCAAAGCTTAGAAATGGTGGCGATGGGTACAACTTCAACCAGGAAAATATCGACATTTCTGAAGCTTATAAAACTTCGGGCAATTTAAGAGTTGGAGGAGAGCTGTTAATCAGCAAAGCAATTCGTTTACGCGGAGGATACGAATATCAGCAGTCGGCATTTAATACGAATGCATTTGGAGCTGCACAACCAAATTCGAATGCAAATCTAATGGTGTATTCAGGGGGATTAGGATTTAAATCAGGCCTGTTTTTTGCCGATGTTGCCTACCGGTATTCAACTATAAATTATTACGATTATCCGTATTCAACTCCGGTTTCTGAAGATTTCCCGGCACCTAAAATAATAAGTTTTAAAACCATTAAAAACGATGTGCTTTTAACTATTGGGTACAAGTTTTAAAAAAATAAGCCCACTTTGGGCAAGACTCTAAAAAGTAAAAAGCCCGGAAGAAAACTTCCGGGCTTTTACTATATTCACCGTAAATAATTGTTGCTCTTATTTTACTTTGTCAACGATTGCTTTGAATGCTTCAGGTTGGTTCATCGCCAAATCGGCTAAAACTTTCCTGTTAATTTCAATTTCATTCTTTTTCAACAATCCCATGAATTGCGAATACGACATTCCTTCGAGGCGCGCAGCAGCGTTAATTCGCTGAATCCACAATGCACGGAATGTTCTTTTCTTTACTTTTCTGTCGCGGTAAGCATAAGTTTGCCCTTTTTCCCAGGCATTTTTTGCAACCGTCCAGACATTTTTACGTGCTCCATAATAACCCCTTGTTTTCTTCAGTAATTTTTTTCTACGGGCACGTGATGCTACATGATTTACACTTCTTGGCATACTTTTAATTTTTTTTGATAATTGGCGTTCTCTCTTACGACAGATACTTTAAAGCTCAATTACCTGGTTAATAACTCTTTTTACCTTTTAAAAAGGATTTTTGTAATTCATTAAAACGAATTACTTCATACACAACAAAAGCTTAACGTTACGCTCATTGGTCTTATCAATTGTAGTCCAATAAGTTAAGTTACGTTTACGTTTTGTACTCTTTTTAGTCAAAATGTGGCTTTTGTAGGCATGTTTCCTTTTAATCTTTCCACTTCCGGTAAGTCTAAAACGTTTTTTAGCTCCCGAATTCGTCTTCATTTTTGGCATAATCCTACTTAATTAAATGTTATCAAAGAACACTATTATTATTTCTTTTTCGGTGAAATATACATTGTCATTCGTTTCCCTTCGAGTTTAGGCAACTGCTCCACTGTTCCAATATCTTCGAGTGATGTTGCCAGTTTCAAAAGTAATATTTCGCCCTGCTCTTTAAATAAAATCGATCTTCCTTTAAAGAACACAAACGCTTTTACTTTTGCTCCCTCTTTCAGAAACTTTTCGGCATGTTTTAATTTAAAATTAAAATCATGCTCGTCGGTATTCGGGCCAAAACGAATCTCTTTTATAACAACTTTTACCGTTTTGGCTTTCATCTCTTTCTGTTTCTTTTTCTGTTGATAAAGAAACTTCGAGTAATCAATTATTTTACAAACCGGTGGCTCGGCTTTTGGCGAAATTTCAACCAAATCCAATTCCATTTCGTCGGCTATTTTAAGCGCATCACGTAAATCGAAAATCCCAGGATTCTCGATATTGTCCCCAACTAATCGCACTTGAGGCACTCTGATTCTATGGTTGATCCTGTGTTGTGGTTCCTGCGTTCTGCGTGGCTGGAACTTTCTTCTCGGACCTCTTCTTTTAATAGCTATTTTAAATTCCTCCTTTTAGTTATATAATTCTGATAATTGATCTCTTACTTCTTTATTAATGAACTCTGCAAACTCTTTGTTTGTCATTGTTCCTTTATCGCCTTCGCCTTGCCTACGTACCGAAATCGTCTCCGATTCTGCTTCTTTCTCACCCACAATTAACAAATAAGGTATGTGTTTCAATTCGTTATCACGTATCTTCCTACCTATCTTTTCGTTACGTTCGTCAACGACGGTGCGAATATCGTAAATATTTAGAAAATCTGAAACTTTTTTTGCATAATCGTTATACTTTTCACTTATCGGTAAAACAACTGCCTGCTCGGGTGTTAACCAAAGTGGAAATTTCCCGGCTGTATGTTCAATTAAAACAGCCACAAAACGCTCCATCGAGCCAAACGGTGCCCGGTGTATCATAATTGGGCGGTGACGGTTGTCGTCGGCGCCAATATACTCTAAATTAAAACGTTCGGGCAAGTTATAATCTACCTGAATGGTTCCCAGCTGCCAACTTCTGCCCAATGCATCTTTAATCATAAAGTCGAGTTTAGGGCCGTAAAATGCTGCTTCGCCCAATTCGGTGGTTGTGTTTAATCCTTTTTCCTCGCACGCTTCAACAATTGCCTTTTCCGCTTTATCCCAATTTTCGGGCGAACCAATATATTTTTCAGGATTGTTGGGGTCGCGTAACGAAATTTGTGCGGTATAGTTTTCGAAACTCAACGCTTTAAATATGATAAAAATAATATCAATTACTTTTTTAAACTCATCTTTTAACTGGTCGGGACGGCAAAAAATATGTGCATCGTCTTGAGTAAAGCTGCGCACGCGGGTTAACCCGTGCAATTCGCCACTCTGTTCGTACCGGTAAACCGTTCCAAATTCCGCCATTCGCACAGGTAAATCTTTATACGACTTTGGTTTAACTTTATAAATCTCGCAATGGTGCGGGCAGTTCATCGGTTTTAATAAATACTCCTCGCCTTCTGTTGGAGTTGTAATAGGCTGAAACGAATCTTGTCCGTATTTCTGATAATGCCCCGAAGTTTTATATAGTTTCACATCGCCAATGTGCGGAGTAATTACCTGCTCGTAGCCGAATTTCTTTTGTACTTTTTTCAAAAAATCTTCGAGTTGCATACGTAGCTGTGCACCTTTGGGCAACCACAACGGGAGCCCCTGTCCTACTGCTTCCGAAAAAGCAAAAAGTTCCATCTCTTTACCTATTTTCCGGTGGTCGCGTTTTTTTGCCTCTTCAATCATTACAAGGTACTCTTGCAATAACTTTTGTTTCGGGAAAGTTACACCGTACACACGGGTAAGCATTTTATTTTTCTCGTCGCCACGCCAATAGGCACCAGCCAACGATGTAATTTTTATAGCTTTTATATAACCGGTATTTGGCAAGTGAGGTCCGCGACACAAATCGGTAAAATTCCCCTGACTGTATAAGGTAATTGTACCGTCTTCCAATTCACTAATCAGCTCCTCTTTCAGCTCATCGTTTTTTTCTCCGAACAGCTTTAGTGCTTCGGCTTTCGATACTTCGGTACGAATAATATCATTCTTCTGACGCGCCAGTTCAAGCATTTTTTGCTCTAATTTTTGCAAATCTTTTTCCGAAAGAACTTTGCCTTCGGGCAAATCTACATCGTAATAAAATCCGGTATCAACAGTAGGGCCAATTCCAAATTTTGTTCCCGGATAGTAAAATTCAATGGCTTCGGCCAAAAGGTGTGCCGACGAGTGCCAAAAAGTTTCTTTTCCTTCGCGGTCGTTCCAGGTAAATAACTTAATGGTGGCATCGCTATCAATTTTCCTCGACAAATCCCAGGTTTCGCCATTTACCGAAATGGCCAAAACGTCTTTTGCCAACCGGTTCGAAATAGATTTTGCAATTTCATATCCCGTAACTGCTTCGGCAAATTCTCTTACACTATTATCAGGCAGCGTTATTCGTATCATTTATTTTAATATTACGTTCTTTTATTTCAAAATTAACTTTCAAAAAAAACAGTTCCATTTTTTTACTTTTCAGCAAAACAAAATCAAAATTAAAAACAACATTTTCCGTTTTGCCAATTTTGTTTCTTTCTGTTTTTCAAAAAAGATTTGCAAAGATAATTAATCAATCAACAATTCAATGTTTTAAACTTCGAGATGTTAAGCATATGTAATAAAATCTCAACATTTGCGCAATTTATTTTTTAGAAGCTGAATTCGATAACCTAAAATTTACCGATATTCTTTTTACATTTGCCTTCATTACAATTTTTATGGGAAACGATAAAATAAAACACTCTGTTTTAACCGGCTTTTTACTGCATTTGCATCCTAAAAAAGTAAATAGTGAGGCAATAAAATATACAAGAACCTTTGGATTGGGTGGTATAAATATCCTCCTTTTTGTTATTCTTGCATTTACAGGATTGCTGTTGCGTTTTTCGTATATGCCCACACCCGAACGTGCGTACGATTCGATTGTTTCATTTCAAAACAATACGCTTTTCGGTTCGTTAATCCGAAACATTCACCATTGGAGTGCAATGTTTATGGTAATTACCACTTTTTTGCATTTGCTCCGGGTTTTTTATTCGCAGTCGATTTATTACGAACGAAAAAAAAATTGGTATTACGGACTGATTTTACTACTTGTTGTTTTGGCGTTTAATTTTACCGGTTACCTTTTACCGTGGGACCAGCTTTCGTACTGGGCGGTAACAATTATGACCAACATTATTGAATACGTGCCGTTTGTTGGCGAATGGCTTGCAAATTTAATTCGTGGTGGCGAGATTGTTAACGAAAATACGCTGCTTAACTTCTACAATTTTCACACCGCACTGCTACCAATTCTTTCTACAGTTTTTGTGGTGCTGCACTTTTGGTTAATCAGAAAAGCAAAAGGAGTAACGGTAGCCAACAACAACGAACAAAAAATGGTAAACGTAAACCCTGCACTTATTTCGAAAGAGGTTATTGTTGCGCTATTTACGTTAGCAGTTGTAATTTTTATTGGGCTGTTTTTTAATGCGCCACTTCTCGAAAAAGCAAACCCGATGGTAAGTCCGAATCCAAGCAAAGCCCCCTGGTATTTTTTGGGATTCCAGGAGTTGCTTATCAATCTTCACCCTATTATTGCAACGTTGATTATTCCGTCGGCATTAACTTTTTTCTTTATCTTCATTCCAAAAGTTAGTATAAAAAACGAGAAAGTTGGCAGATGGTTTTATTCAGAAAAAGGAAAAAGAATTATAGTTTATTCGGTTCTGTTTGCTGTTGTAACCACCTCGCTTTTAATTCTTATTTTAGAGTACTGGTTGCATTTAAACAAGCTCGATATTCCACTGTTTATAAGCACCGGAATTATTCCACTGTTTATGTATTTAATACCGGCCGGCACATTTATTTTTATATTAAAGAAGAAACTTAAAGCAGATAAGATTGAATTGATTCTTGCTTTAGCAACAATTATTTTCACATCGTACATTGTAATGAGTTTTGTTGGAATTTGGTTAAGAGGCGAAGCAATGCATTTGATTTTTTAGCAAACAAAAAGATGAAAAGACGCAATTTTTTTAAAAAGATAATTCTTGGAATTGTAGGCATCGAAACCGGATACCTTGTTTTCGACTCGTTTAAAAAGAAAAAGAAAAAAGCCGTATCCAGAGATTTGTTTGAAGCCGGAAGAATTGATTCATTCGAAAAAAACAGAATGTATCCGTTTAACTCAGGTAAGTTTTACCTTTCGGTTTTCGAAAACGGTGGGATGTTGGCCATTTCAATAAAATGTACGCATTTGGGGTGCATTGTTCAACCCGACAACGATGGTTTTCTGTGCCCCTGCCACGCTTCGGCATTCGATAAACACGGCGAAGTTGTTTCGCCACCAGCAACGCGGGCTTTAGATATTTTTCCAATTGTAGTGTCCGACGGAAAAATACTGGTCGATACAAATTCGCCGATAAAAAGAAAAGGGTTTAAAAAATCTCAATTAACTTTTGTTTAATGGGTAGTTTTAAAAAATACAATACAACAAAAAGCATTCTTATCATTATAATTCTGCTCTTTTTGCCCGTGTATCTGTTAAAGCAACACTTTTTCGGGAACAATGCAAACAGCGACACTACTCCGCATTATGTTGGAAAAGAAGCGTGCATTGAATGTCATCAGGCAGAATTCGACGACTGGACGGGCTCCGACCACGATTTAGCAATGGACATTGCAACCGACAGCACTGTTCTTGGCGATTTTAATAATGCTGTTCTTGTTGCAAATAATCAGACCAATAAATTCTATAAGCGCGACAACAAATTTTACGTTTATACCGACGGTGAAGATGGTAAAATGAAAGAGTTCGAAGTAAAATATGTATTTGGATACACGCCGCTTCAACAGTATTTGGTCGAGTTTGCCGGGGGCCGATTACAAACGCTTGCTCTTACCTGGAACACGTTGAAAAAGAATTGGTATTATATGCCCGACTCGACTTACAAAGGGATGAACGTTGACCACACCAACTGGCTGCACTGGACGAACCAGGCACAAAACTGGAACTCGATGTGTGCCGACTGCCACTCGACCAATATTAAAAAGAATTACGACCTGAAAACCGATTCTTACCACACCACTTTTTCGGAAATCGACGTTAGCTGCGAAGCGTGCCACGGTCCGGCATCGGAGCATTTAAAATGGGCAAACCTTGCCGACTATGCCCGCAAAGATTTTAAGAACTACGGGTTACCGGTAAAAACCAGCGGTATCGACAACATTCAATATGTAAATAATTGCGTACGCTGCCACTCGCGACGTGTAGCATTAGGCGACTTTGACCCGCTCTCGCCAACTATTTACAACCATACAAACCCGGCAGTACCCGCTGCACCAGTCTGGTATATCGACGGGCAAATAAAAGAGGAAGATTATGTTTACGCTTCGTTTACGCAAAGCCGGATGTTTATGAACGACGTACAGTGTAACGACTGCCACAATGTTCATTCAGGGAAACTTGTTTTAGAGGGAAACAAACTTTGCCTGCAATGTCACCGGGCCAGCGATTACGATACACCCACACACACGCATCATAAGAATTATGGCGAAAAAGGCGATGCTTTAATTTCTGCTGCAGGAGTACATTTCGAAGTGGGCTCGGGCACACAATGTATTAATTGCCATATACACGGGCAAAATTTCATGGGCGTTGATTACCGTCGCGACCACAGTTTTCGTATTCCGCGCCCCGACCTCTCGGAGAAGAACGGAACACCCAATGCCTGCAACCAGTGCCACACTAACAAAAGTAACAAATGGGCAAGCAACTACATCGAAAAATGGTTTGGAACAAGCAGGCCTTATCAATACGGAGAGGCTTTTAGCGCAGCCATTAACGGCGATAAAGATGCCGATAAAAATTTACGCAAAATTATTACCGACGACCTTTATCCGACAAATATTAGAGCAATTGCAATTCAATACCTGAGCGATTCGACAGAAAACAAAACACTGTTAACAAAATTGCTACACAGCATTGAACCTGAACTAAGAATGGCCGCCATTAACCGATTTAATATCGATTCGGACAACGACATAAAAACCCTTTTGCCACTTCTGTACGACGAAACAAAAGCCGTAAGATTTGAAGCAATTAACCGGCTCTCTTTTGTCGATTCGAAACTAATTCCGAAGAATTACAGGGCAGCATATAAAAAAGCCGAAACAGAGCGGTTGAATATTTTAAAGTACAACGCCGATTTCCCAACCGGAAAATTTAATTTGGCAAACTTCTACTATCAAAACCACGACTATAAAAATGCCGAGCATTTTTTCCTTGCAACCATTAAGCAAGACCGCGAAATTGAGATGGCAAAGTTAAATTTAGCCAACCTTTACAGTGCAATGGGCAAGCCCCAAAAAGCGGAGAAAATTTTAGCCGACTTTGTTAAAGAGAACCCTGAAAACGGTATGGCAGTTTATAACTACGGATTAATTTTGTCGGAAAACAGGAAGTACAAAAAATCGCTTGAATATTTGGTTAAGGCCAGCGAGTTAAATCCCGACAACAGTCGTGTTGATTACAATACAGCAATGCTTTACGATTTCTTCGGAGAGAAAGCCAAAGCCGAAGAGTACCTAAAAAAAGCAATTCGGAAAGACAATTCTAATTTTGCCAACTACTCGAACTTATTGCAGTTTTACAATAAGAACAACCAAAAAAGTAAAGCAAAAAAACTTACTGCCGAAATTGAGAAGAAGTTTCCAAACCGGTTTTAATAATGCATGAGTAACAAACTTTACTTTTGTGTCTGTTCCCAATAAATCTTTTTTATTCATCATCATTACCTGTTAAGCGTATCAGGATTGATAAATATACAATTGGAATTGTTAAAGCCATAATTCATTAAACATTACTAGTGGAGTTGAAAGAAATTAATCCATGTTAAATCCTCAAAAATATACTTTTACGACACCGGGTTACTCTGTTACCTGCTTGGTTAAAGATTATACAATAAGGTTCTTTTTGTACTGCGCGATATTTGGCTACTAAAGTTTAAACAACTTCGTAAAAAGAAATTTGACCAATAATAATAAAAACCTTATTAACCTAATTGTAAATTGAATACAACAATTTATGCACATTTTGGGATAATATCGATGACACTTAAACTGCCACCACATTGGTTATTAAAATCTTTGTTCAATACAAACAAAATAACTATTTTTATGCAAAATAGACATCCAATATCTAAATAGCATAAAATGATAAAGAGAGAAATGGCAAAGGGCATCATCGATGCACTAAAAGTAATGCCGGCAGTTACCGTTACCGGCCCGAGGCAGTCGGGTAAAACAACTTTGGTTAAAAACCTGTTGCCCGATTATAAATATATAAATCTGGAAGACCTCGAAATTAGAGCATTTGCAACAGACGACCCCAAAGGTTTTTTAAAAACAGCAGGCGAAAAAGCCATATTCGACGAAATACAAAATGTGCCCCAACTTTTTTCCTATTTGCAGGTTGAAATTGATGCTGCCGGAAAGAATGGGATGTATGTTCTTACCGGTTCCAATAATTTTTTGTTGATGCAAAGTATTTCTCAATCGCTCGCCGGAAGAGTTGCCATATTTCATTTGCTACCTTTTTCGCACAATGAAATCAATCTGTCACCTGATATTTCACTCGAACAAATAATGCATAAAGGATTTTACCCCCGGCTTTTTCAGCACGAAATAAACTACCAAAACTGGTACGCCGACTATTTGTCGACTTACATCGAAAAAGATGTAAGAAAATTAATAAATGTGGGAGACATAAATTCGTTCCGCGACTTTATAAAATTATGTGCTGCACGTACAGGGCAACTTATAAATTTCAGCGAGATAGGGAACGAACTGTCGGTGTCGTACCAAACGGTTAAACGGTGGCTATCGGTTTTAGAGACCGGTTATATCCTTTTCCGGTTAAACCCCTATTCAAAAAATTTAAATAAACGGATTATAAAATCCTCAAAAATATATTTTTACGACACCGGGTTACTCTGTTACCTGCTTGGTGTAAAATTGCCCGAAGACCTTCAATATCACCATTTAAAGGGTTTTATTTTTGAATCGTTCGTAATTGCTGAAGTAAGAAAACAGATTTATAACCGACAATTAAATGGTGATATCTGGTTCTTCCGCGACTCGAACGGAAATGAAGTAGATGCGATAATTGAAGCCCCCGGAATGGTTAAAGCCATTGAAATAAAATCGGGTAAAACTGTTGTAAAACAATTTTTTAAAGGACTTGATTACTGGTCGAAAATACCGGGCAACGAAAAATCGGAACAATACCTTGTTTTTGCAGGCGACGGTAAACAAATGCGATCAGACTCGCTTGTACTCGACTGGCGTTCGGTTAACGAGATTTTGAAATAGTTCTCCCAATAAAAAAACAGGCCAACGAGTTGGCTATTTTCGATATGAGCGGCAATGTTTATGAGTGGTGTGCTGATTGGTTTAAAAAATATCGTCGTACCAGCCAAACCAACCCCACCGGGCCGGCATCCGGTTCGAGCCGGGTTTTACGAGGTGGTTGCTGTTCCTACTACGCCCACTACAGCCGGGTTGCATCCCGCTACTACCGCCCCCCAAGTAACAGTAGCCGCATCATAGGATTTCGTGTTGCCCACAATTTATAGGAAGATATTTTGTCCGGGTTTCGAAGCTAATGAAGTTTATAAATCCAGCTTAAAAGCTCTTTTTATCGAGAAAAAATAAGAAACTATAACGATAACCCCCAATGCGATTTTATGTATTCAAAAGAATCGCGCATACCAAGAGGTTGCGACGAGGCCGATGCACGAATATAAAATTCCTCTTTATCTTTTTTCCCACAGAACACCGGTTTATCGCTTTTATCGACACTTACAATACAAACATCTTTTTCGTTTAACGAAATTATATTGATTGAAATAAACAGATGACAGCTTTTCCCCAAATCCTGGTTTATACTATTGGTTAATGCCAACATAAATCCGTCGCGGTTCTTTTTACTAAGCGTTTTATAATCGTTTTCCAATCCAATGGCATTTCCTTCGTCGTCAATTCCAATAAACAACATTCCGCCTTCGGTATTCAGAAATGCCGAAATTGTTTTTGTAATTACACTCACAAGTTCTTTATTAACTTTTTCCTGCCGGTAGTCCCACCGCAACGACGATTTAAACTCAATAAAATCGTTTTCACCTTTTTCAACAATTACCTGCCAGTCATTTTTCGATTCAAAATCGTACAACCGTTTTATTTTGCGCTTGTTTTTAACTCCGCGAACCAATAAAATAACAATAATCAGAATCAGTGTAAACACAATTCCAATAATCCAATACAATGTGCTCCTGTCTTTTTTAAACAGCTTCCAATTATCGACAATCTCAATCAAATCATCGTCGCTTATTTTTTCAATTCCCGAGACGATAAGACTCAGCATTTCACTGTTTCCCTTTTTTACTGCCGGACGCATTTTCTCGGCAAACAATGTTTCAAAAATATAATATCCCGCCGGAGGTGCAGGTTGTTTATATTTTCCAACCGGGTTGGGAACATCGTAGGTAAATGCATCGACACTTTGCAAATGAATTGCATTAATTAGCGAGGCGTACGACTTTAGAGTAATTACTTCAAAGTTTGGGTAATTCTTTCGAAGAAACGACTGAGCAAGATTATTCTCGACCAAATTTATTGGCGTATTTAAGTTTTTAAGCGAATCGATTTTAATTGTATTTTTAGAAATAAAACGGTTCTTGTTCGTATTATCGATTCCGAAAAGTCTAATTGATTTGCTCGTTCATCGCTATACAACAGCCCGGCAATAACATCAATTTCGCCCTTTTCTGTTTTCTCAATACAACTTTTCAAATCGAGGGGAACAAATTTAATATCGACCCCGGTTTTTTCACTCCACAATTTCCACCAGTCGATAAGAATTCCGCCAAGTTCGCCGTTGCTGGTTACAGTTATATATGGGTAATAATCTTCGACACAACCTATTTTAATGGTTTTTGCCGAACCGGTTGCCGAAAAAAATACCACAAATAAGAATAAAATAAGTGCCGTTTGTGCTCTCTTTATCATTTCGTTTTTAATTTTTTTGCACAATATAAAAATAGTTTTTTTGCCTGCAATGTTTTTGCGCTAAGTACTAAAAAAGCCTGTCAGAAAACTGACAGGCTATACATTTCTTGAGCGTAAAAGTGTAATACTATATTACTTTAACATTTACTGCATTCAATCCTTTTTGACCTTCTTCAACATCGAAGCTAACTTTGTCACCTTCTCTAATTTCGGTAGTTAAACCATTTTGGTGTACAAATACGTCTTTTCCACCTTCGTCAGGTATAATAAAACCAAAACCTTTAGAATTGTTGAAGAATTTTACTGTTCCGTTACTCATAATTATAATTTTATATTACTACAAAACTACTATAATTTTTTGAATACTACAGCTTTTCGTTAAACATATCATTACAA